>JAZSDB010000213.1:0-17951 GCA_045530975.1 Eubacteriales bacterium | reverse complement strand
GCCTACCGTCATTTGGGGCTTGATGTTCCCGACGGTATGACCGAGCAGATAAGCTTCAGCGATGATTTTTAAATAAGAATTACGGAGAGAACTATGTATTCCGCAGAAAATTGGAAGGATTACCGTCTTTTAGATGCATCGGACGGAGAACGATTGGAAATGTGGGGAGATCAAATCCTCATACGTCCCGACCCTCAGGTTATCTGGAAGAGCGATAAAAACCATTACGGCTGGAAAAAAGCCAACGGCATATACCGTCGTTCCCGTTCGGGTGGCGGAGAATGGATAAAGAAGGACGTACCCGAGGAATGGGTTATCTCCTACAATGACCTCAGATTCGGCATTTCTCCCATGGGCTTTAAGCATACCGGTCTGTTTCCCGAGCAGGCCGCAAACTGGGATTGGTTTTCCGAGCTCATAAAAAACAGCGGCAGAGAAATAAAGCTCTTGAACCTCTTTGCCTACACCGGCGGAGCCAGCGTAGCGGCCGCCAAAGCAGGCGCCTTTGTATGCCATGTGGATGCCTCCAAGGGTATTGTTGCAAAGGCAAAGCGAAACGCCGAGCTTTCGGAAATACCTCAGAATAAAATAAGATATATTGTTGACGATTGCTTTAAATTCGTAGCAAGAGAAATCCGCCGCGGCAATAAATACGATGCCGTTATTCTGGACCCTCCCTCCTTCGGCAGAGGTCCCGGCGGAGAAAAATGGGTAATCGAGGACTGTCTGGACGAGCTTGTGGGCTTGGTATGTCAGGTTCTTTCCGATAACCCCCTTTTCGTGCTTTTGAATTCCTACACAACCGGTCTTTCCCCTGCCGCCAACGGATATGTTCTGCGCAAGAACACAAAGCATCTGGGCGGAAAGGTTGAAAGCGAGGAAATCGGTATTCCCGTAGAAAGCAGCGGTTGGGTGCTTCCCTGCGGCTCCGCCAGCAGATGGACCCCCGACCTTTAATAACTCACCTTTAAAACCACAGGGAGCGAAAACGATGGCCTTTATTGAAGCGAGAGGACTGGCTTTTGCCTATTCTCCCGAAGAACCTTATGTTATAAACGGCATAGACCTGAAAATAGAAAAGGGCAGCTATGTGGCCGTTCTCGGTCATAACGGATGCGGAAAAAGCACCCTTGCCAAGCTCCTGTGCGGTATTCTTACGCCCACCGAGGGGCAAATTCTTATCGACGGAATGGACACCTCCGACGAAAGCAGTTCCTTTGATATCCGCAAGAAATGCGGTATGGTTTTCCAAAACCCCGACAACCAGATTGTTGCCAGCGTGGTTGAGGAGGATATTGCCTTTGCGCCCGAAAACCTCGGTCTTCCCCGAGAAGAGATAAGAAAAAGGGTGGACAGCGCATTGGAAACCGTGGATATGGCAAAATACGCCAAGCACGCCACCTACAAGCTTTCCGGCGGACAAAAACAGCGTATCGCCATTGCAGGTATTCTGGCAATGAGTCCCCAATGCATTGTTTTTGACGAGGCCACCGCAATGCTGGATCCTACGGGCAGAAAAGAAATTGCCGCCGCAATGAAGAGATTGAACAAGGAAATGGGGATAACCGTTATTACCATTACCCACTATATGAACGAGGCCGTAGAGGCAGACCGTATTGTGGTAATGAACGAGGGCAGTATTATTGCCGACGGCACTCCCAAGGAAATATTCTCTCAGGTGGAAAAGCTGCAAGCGGTTTCGCTGGCGGTTCCTCAGGTGGCAGAGCTTATGTATCTGCTGGAGCAGGACGGCTATGACCTGCCGAGAGGTGTATTGCACGCCATGGAGGCCGCTGACGTTATGGAGAAGTTTTTGGGAGGTGGACAATAATGCCCAATGCTTTGGAGCTGAAAAACATAAATGTGGTTTTCGGCGAGGGCACTCCCTTCCGAAAGGTTGCTCTCAACAACATAAACACCGCCTTCCCCAAGGGGATGATAACCGGCATTATCGGTCACACCGGAAGCGGAAAGAGCACCCTTGCTTCCCTTTTGAACGGATTGCTCAAGCCCACAGAGGGCGAGATTTTGTTGGAGGGAAAGAACATCTGGGACAAGCCCAAGGAAATTGTTAAAATAAGAAGCCGTGTGGGTTTGGTTTTCCAGTATCCCGAATATCAGCTTTTTGACGAAACGGTGGAGGCGGATATTGCCTTCGGTCCCAAAAACATGGGACTTTCTGCCGAGGAAATCGAAAAAAGAGTGGCCCTTGCGGCAGAATTTTGCGGCATTTCAAAGCGAGACCTCAAGCGCTCTCCCTTTGAGCTTTCGGGCGGTCAGAAAAGACGTGCCGCCATTGCGGGCGTGCTGGCAATGCGCCCCGAAATAATTGTTCTCGATGAGCCCGCAGCGGGGCTTGACCCAAAGGGCCGTGAGGAAATTCTCGGCGGCTTGGTGGAATATAAAAACCGCTACGGCGCCACCCTGCTTATAATTTCCCACAGCATGGAGGATGTGGCAAGATACGCCGACAGAATCCTTGTAATGAAGGAGGGCGCTGTATATATGGAGGGCACGGTGGAGGAAATTTTCCTCAATGCCGAAAAGCTCTTTGATGCGGCGTTGGATTTACCGCAGATAACAAAGCTGTTTATAGAAATGAAAAAACGCTCTCTCTGCCCCTCCACCGATATTTACACGGTGGGCTATGCAAAGGGAGAAATAGAAAAAATCGCTTCTGCTTTGGGAATCAAGCCCAAGCAGGAATGAAAATTACAGTTGGTATAAAATGCTGAAAGACGTGACATTCGGTCAGTATTATCCCGGCAATTCTCTGCTTCACCGCACAGATGCAAGGATAAAGCTGTTGATATTAATTGAATATCTTATTATCGTGCTGGTGGCGGATTCTATCCCTGCGGCGGCGGTATCGCTTATGCTCACGGCCTTTCTTGTCCTGAGCTCAAGGATTAGATTTTCGGTGCTTTTAAAATCGGTGAAGCCCTTGATTTTTGTGCTGATATTTACTTCCTTTATACATCTCTTTCTTACAAAGAGCGACAGCGAGCCCCTTTTCGCCTGGAAATTCATCACCGTTTACGGTGAAGGCATACGCAATGCCATTATGATGTTTTTGCGATTGGTTTCCTTGGTTTTGGGTACAAGCGTGCTTATCTCCTTTACCACCAGTCCGTTGGAGCTTACCGATGCCATAGAGCGGGTTTTGGCTCCTCTTAAGCTTATAAAGGTGCCCGTGCACGAATTTGCAATGATGATGTCCATCGCATTGCGCTTTATTCCCACCCTTATAGAAGAGACCAACAAGATTATTTCGGCACAGAAATCCCGTTGTGCGGATTTTGAAAGCGGAAATGTTTTCAAGCGTTTAAAGGCGCTGGTGCCTATTCTTATCCCCTTGTTTGTTTCATCCATGCGCCGTGCGGATGAGCTGGCCGACGCTATGGAGTGCCGTTGCTATCACGGCGGTGAGGGACGCACCAAGCTGAAGGTTATGAAAACCGATTTTAAGGATTTTCTCTTTTTCGCCGTTGTTACGGCTATTGCTGTTTCGGTATTTTTCCTTAACCGATTGGAAATTGGGGAGGTTTTTGAGCTGTGCAGGGGTATATTCTCAAAATAGCATATAAGGGCACCGCCTACTGCGGCTGGCAGGTACAGCCCAACAAGCCCACCGTGCAGGCAACCGTGCAGGCCGCTTGCGAAAAAATACTTGGTTCCCCGTTATTGATTACGGGGTGCAGTCGTACCGATTCGGGCGTGCACGCTCTCGGCTTTGTGGCCACCGTCTGCGGTGAGAATTTGCCAACCATTCCCGTGGAATCACTGCCTGCGGCCATCAATACCGCACTGCCCAATGATATTGCCGTACTGGAAAGCGCCATCGCACCGGAGGGCTTTCATCCCAGATACGATGCCCTGGGAAAGGAATATGTATACCGCATACACAACAGCCGTATAAGAAATCCCTTTACAGAGGAAACCACCTGGCATTTCCCGAAGCCCCTTTCGGCAGAAATTGCCAATGAGCTTTGCTCCCATTTTGTGGGACGTCACGATTTCGCATCCTTTATGGCGGCGGGCTCGAAAATCACAGACACGGTACGGGAAATAAAATATTTCAAGGCACGTCGCGAGGGCGATGAAATCATTTTCACCGTGGCGGCAGACGGATTTTTATATAATATGGTTCGCATTATGGTAGGCACCGTGGCGGAAAGAGCCGTCGGCGGAAGCGGAATGGATATTCCCTCTGTAATTGCCTCCAAAAACCGCAGTAATGCGGGAATAACGGCACCTGCAAAGGGGCTGACCTTAAACAAGGTTTTTTACGACAAAATATTTTAAAAAAGCTAAATGCTTGGAAAGGAGCAGGTATGGGCGCTTTTTCGGTCTTTAAAGACGGCCGACGGAAGAAAAACAAAAATGAGACACCTACGGTAGAAGCTCATTATACAAAGCTGGCGAAAAAAACCGCCGCAATAAGATATGTGTGCATGTTCCTTATCCTGCTTTTTGCGGCATATTCATTTTCTTTTCACAGTAACGAAATAACTATGGAAAATTTTAGGTATATGATGAAGTTCATAAACCTAAGCGACAACGGAGATTCTCCCGGAGGCACCTTCCTTTCCTTTGACGGCAGTGAGGGCAACCGAGGAATGATCTTCAAGGGCGACCTGGCAGTACTAAACGAAGGCGGACTTACCATTACGGGCTGGGACGGAGAGGTTATTCTGGACAGCAACTTCTCCTATGAGCATCCGAAAATGACCGAAAACGGTAATTTCCTGTTTTGTTACGATTTGGGCGGCAAGGACCTGAAGATATTCAATTCCTATCAGCAAATGCCCGATTCACCCACATTTGATTATCCCATAAGCTGGCTGGCAGCATCGCCCCACGGAGAATATGCAGTGGCAAGCTCGGCAAAGAGCTACCGCAGTGCGGTATATGTTTTCGACAGTGAAAACCGCATACGCTATTCTCAGAAATTCGGTGACACCTATGTGGATTTCGTTGATATAACCGATGACGGAAGTGAATTTATCACCGCCGCCCACTATTGCAGGGACGGATACCTCATAACGGTGGTTTCAAAGTTCCGTTTGGGGGTTGAGGGAGCGATTTTCTCGCAGGAATATGTGGGAGAAATGCCCTTGGGTATATATTACACCGACAGGGGATTTGCTCTGCTGACCACCGACAGCATAAAGATGTTTGATCACGAAAACAACATTATTTCCGATATAAACATTTCCCACCGTGAATTGCTTTCCGGTAAGTTTTTCGGTGATAAGGCACTGTTTACCTTTGCCGCCGAAGGGTTATCGGGCAGCACCGAAGCTGTTTTGTACGATTCCGGCGGAAACATTATCGCTCAAAGGCATTTTAAGGGCTCCATAGAGGATGCCGTTATCTGCGGCGACCATGTATATGCCCTGTCGCCGGGCGAAATAACCGTATACACGGTTTCGACGGAGGAGGAGCACACCTACGAGGTGCCGCCATCCTACTTCGCTTTAGTTATAGATGGAGAAAGAGTAGTTCTCTTCTCACAAAACCAAGCAGAATATTTTAATGCGGCTGATTTTGCCGCCAAGGAGGAAACAAAATGAACTGGTTGCTTGACATTATTATCGCTGTAATTCTTATCGTAGGTATTGTACTCGGCTGGAGAAGAGGTTTTATCAAGACCGCCGTTGTTGCCACCTCGGGCATTCTCTCCCTTTTGGTTGCACTGCTTCTCACCAAGCCCTGCTCTGTTATTTTCGGTTGGTTGGATGTCCCCACCGCACTTATAAGAATTATCACCTTTGTGGTTCTTTACATAGTAATGAAGGTTGTGCTCCGTCTTATGGCCAACATTCTTACCAAGCTTTTCGACGTACCCTTCCTGCGCAAGCTCAATAAGTGGATGGGCGTGCTTCTCAGCTTGATTATCGCCATTGTTCGTGTGCTTATCTTCTGTCTTGTAATGAACGTGCTTTTCGATGCTGCCGACTTCCTCAACCTGGGCCTGTTTGACAGTCTTGAGGCAGGAAATTCCATTCTCTTCAGCTTTTTCAGCAAGTTTGATCTCTTTAGCTTTATATTCTAATTCGCTCGGCACTTCGAGGTAAAAAATGAAACATATCCCTAATATTCTATCCTTTATACGCTTGCTTATGATTCCTGCCTTTATGATAAGCTATTTCAAGTTTGATACGGGCTATTCCGAAACCCTTATCGCCGCAGGAATCTATGCATTGGCATGGCTCACCGATGCCTTGGACGGTTATCTTGCAAGACGCAATAATTGGATAACCGACCTTGGTAAATTTTTGGATCCGTTGGCAGACAAGCTTATGCAGCTCGCCGCCGCAATCTGCTTTACTCTCGATAACAGCATATTCCTTATAATGCTGGTTCCCCTTGTTGTTAAGGAAACCTGTATGCTTATCGGCTTTATGTGTGTTGTCCGCAAGCGCAATGTGGTGGTGCCCTCCAGATGGTACGGCAAGCTGGCCACCTTTGTGCTCTTTGTTTGCGCCTTTACCAGAATTCTTATCCGCAATAACCCCGTATTGGATGTAATTGTAGCGGTAATAATTTTGTTAATGATGATTTTTTCACTTTGTATGTATTATTTCAGAGAGTTTAAGGGTACATATAAAATTGACGTGTTTGAATAATCGATTTCCCAAAAAAGTATTATTAGAACGGGCATTGATTATCCCTTGAATATTTTCCCGGAAAGGGGTTTTTGTAAATGGAATTAAAGAGATGTTCTCGCTGTAACATCCGTCCCGCCATTGTTTTTGTACAGAAAAATGTGGGCGGAAAGATTACCAGCGAGGGTTATTGCATTAAATGTGCGCAGGAGCTTGGCATAAAGCCCATTGATGATATTATCAGCCAGATGAACATCAGTCCCGAGGAGCTGGATGCCATAAGCGAGGGCATGAACGAGCTTATGCCCATGGAAAACGAAACCGAGGAGGGCGACGAAGGAAGAGCTCCCTCCATAGATATAAATGCCTTTTTTGGCGACAACAGTCCCGCACCCTTCAAGCCCAACGAAAGTAACCAGAAGCCCAACGAAAAGCCCAAGGGCAAAAAGCAGGGCGCAAGCTATCTGCGTGATTTCTGCCTTTGTCTTACCGAAAGAGCACGTCAGGGCAAGCTGGACAATATTATAGGCCGTGAAAAGGAGCTGGAGCGTGTTTTACAGATCCTTACCCGCCGTCAGAAGAATAATCCCTGCCTTATAGGCGAGCCCGGTGTAGGTAAAACAGCGGTCGCAGAGGCATTGGCACAGAAAATTGTCAGCGGAGAGGTTCCCTACAAGCTCAAAAACAAGGAAGTTTACCTTGTGGATATGACCGCCATTGTTGCGGGTACCCAGTTCAGAGGTCAGTTTGAAAACCGTATGAAGGGACTTATCGAGGAAACAAAAAAGGCGGGCAACGCCATTCTTGTTATTGATGAGGTTCACGCTATTGTAGGTGCAGGTAATGCCGAAGGCGGTATGAATGCGGCCAACATTTTGAAGCCCGCACTTTCCCGCGGAGAAATTCAGCTTATCGGTGCAACCACTCTCAATGAATACCGTCAGTATATCGAAAAGGATGCCGCCTTGGAGCGCAGATTCCAGCCGGTTATGATTGGCGAGCCCTCCATTGAGGATACTGTAAGCATCCTTATGGGTATCAAAAAGTATTATGAAACACACCACGGCATAAAGGTGCCCGATTATCTTGTTCGCAGAATGGTTACCCTTTCGGAAAGATATATTACCGACAGATTTCTGCCCGACAAGGCCATCGACCTTATGGACGAGGCCTGCTCTCACATGGCAATGCACTCCCCCGTGGTAAACGATATTGCTCTTGTTTCCGATGAAATCAAAAAGCTCCGCGAAGAGCTTTCTGCATTGGAATCCAAAGAAACACACGAGGAAGAGGATTACCGCCGTATTTCCGACCTTAAAACCTCGCTTTTGCAGAAGGAGGCAAAATTCGAAGCCCTTTCCTCGGAAAGAGATAATCTTTTGCTTACCGACAGCGACATTGCCCGTGTAATTGAGGTTTGGACAGGTATTCCCGCCACCAATATAAGCGAAAATGAATTTATGAAAATAGAGCGCTTGGAGGATGCTATCAAGGAGCGCATTATCGGTCAGGACGAGGCCATAGGCTATGTGGCAAAGGCCATCCGACGCTCCCGTGCGGGCATTTCCTACAAGAAAAAGCCGGTTTCCTTTATCTTTGCAGGCAGCACAGGTGTGGGCAAAACCGAGCTTGTAAAGGTTTTGGCAAGCTATCTTTTCGATTCACCCGAATCCCTTATCCGACTGGATATGAGCGAATTTATGGAAAAGCATTCGGTTTCCAGAATTATCGGCTCTCCTCCCGGATATGTGGGCTATGACAACGCCGGACAGCTTACCGAAAAAATCCGCAGAAAGCCCTATACTGTTGTTCTTTTCGATGAAATCGAGAAGGCGCATCCCGACGTAATGAATATCCTCTTGCAGATTCTGGACGACGGACGTATTACCGACGCCCACGGCAAGGAGGTTAATTTTGAAAACACGGTTATTATTATGACCACCAACGCAGGCAGTAACGAGAGCTCCTCCATCGCCGGCTTCGGTGACAGCATAAAGCAAAATGACCGTGACCGTGTGATGAAGGCGCTGGAAGGATTTTTGCGCCCCGAATTTATCAACCGTGTGGATGAAATTGTAGTATTCAACCGCTTGGGCAGAGCTAATTTTGCGGCCATTTGCAGAATTATGCTCAATGACCTCAAAAATGTATTGGCTGAAAAGGGCATTGACTTTACCTACACCGATGCATTGGTGGAATATCTCTCCGACAGCGGTTATTCCGAAAAATACGGTGCAAGAAATCTGCGCCGTTTAATCCAGACAAAGGTAGAAGACCTTATCGCCACCGCAATTGTTGCATCATACCGTGACCCCATTACAAAGGTTCACGCCGATGCTGTTGACGGTGAAGTGAAAATAAGCACCGCAAAATAAATTTTAACCGACAGGTAGATTATGGCTGACAACGGAAATGAAAATTTAAGAATAAAAACCGTTTTCGGCACGGCAGAGGACGAGGATTTTGTATTTTCCCCCGAGGAAATGCATCCCATAGAGGTTGCCGAGGCATTGGAAAGCGATTTGATAGACGGCAAGACCTACCGTCAGGTTAAGCGCGCCCAAAAGCTCTTCGGCCCCAATGATATCCGCAATGATTTTCGCATTTCCTTCAAGGAAAGTCTGAAAAATCAGTTCAAGGGCTTATGGAGTATTTTCCTTATCCTCTCCTCGCTTATGATGTTTCTCTACCGCCCTCAGGAGATTATTTATCTTATCACCGCCATCGTTATTTCTCTGATTACCTTTTTGAATGCCTTTGCCGAATTCAGGGCAAGCAGAGCATTGCGTCTGCCGAAAAAGTATTCATCCTTAAAGGCCAAGGTAATACGAAACGGTCAAGAGGAATGGATAGACAGCCGTCAACTGGTACCCGGCGATATTATTATGATAGATTCGGGCATGATGGTGCCTGCCGATTGCCGTCTTATCGATGATATGGGGCTTTCGGTATTGGAATCACATGTCAGCGGTAACAAGGGAAGCACTGCCAAGGACGGCAGATATGTATCGACAACCGGCGTGGAAGCGGTTTCCCTTAATATGGTTTATGCCGGAAGCATCGTTACCTCCGGCTCGGCAAGCGCTATTGTTTGCCGCACAGGTATTAATACCTTAATCCGCCGAATGAAGGGCGACAGAGATGAATATACCCCCGATATAATTAAATATGTAAAGAATCTGTGCAAATTTATGTCCATAACCTCCACGGCGGCCTGCTTTGCTCTGCTGTTTTTGGGAGTTATGGCGGGAGCCGATATCACTCAGTGGTTTGTTTGCGCTCTGGCTATCGGAGCGGCATCCCTTTGTGACAGTATGGTTTCGCTTTGCATTTCCGCACTGGGCTTCGGTACTAAAAAGATGGCTCAGGACGGTATGGTTATAAAGAATTACAGTTGTATTCAGACATTGGCCGCAGTAAACACGGTTATGTGCGGCAAAAACCTTGCCTTCCCTCCAAAACGAATTACCCTTTCCGATGTTTACCCCTCCGGTAAAAAATACGACAGGGAAAAGCGTCCCGACGAACAGGTAGAGGAGCTGCTGACACTTATGCTTGTCTGCTCGGAGGCCAGAAAAACCACCGCCGCCGAGAAAAAACAAAAAAGAGGCCTGCCCGAATATATGGGCGGTCCCATAGAAGACGCTGTTGTGGAATATTTTTCCGAATGGAACAAGCCCATCGGAATGATAAGAGAGCAGTACATAAAAATGGACACCGAATACACCGTTTCGGGTGATATTTCCCGAATGCTTGCCCTGCATAACGGCAAAAATACGGTTATTGTCCGTGGTTCTCCCGAAAACATACTTTCCCGTTGCACCGGCTACACCCTTGACGGCACCGATTACAAGCTGAGCGATTTCACCCGCAAACGCATTCTTGCTACCGTAGAGGATGCGGCAAGGTCGGGCAGTATTCTGATTGCTTTGGCAATAGGTGAAACCTCTGCCGAAACTCTCCGTGATATTTCAGCCGAGGATAGATTGATATTCAAGGGCTTTGTATCCCTTTCCAGCTCTCTGGACCCCGGTGTGGCTTCATCGGTTTATCGCTGTGAGAATGCGGGAATCGAAACGGTATTGCTTTCCAACGATGCCTATTATTCGGCACTTAATTCCGCAAAAAGCGCAGGAATTATTAATGACGAATCGCAAATAATAACAGCAGAGCAGTTACGTTCCTACGACCGTGGATTGCTTATCGCCAACAGTCCCTATTACCGTTTGTTCCTTAATATTGACGATGGCGAATGGCTGGAGATTTTACGTATGCGCCGTGAAGACAAGCGCACCACCGCCGTCACCGCAGAGCGCATAAATGAGCTTCCTCTTATGAGAGAGGCCGATGTTTCCATAGTGCCTGAAACCAGCTGTGACACCCTCAGGCAAACAGCCGACGCTATGCTTTTAGGCAACGGAATAAACCTTATTGCCGACGGTATTCTCAATGCAAAAACCATCTGCCGACGGATTTCCTCGGTGGTAAAATATCTGCCCTGCGCTATGCTTTCAATGCTGGTTGCCTCGGCCTTTTCGATATTTTACAGCAATACTCCCGTGCTGAGAACACAGGATGTGCTCTTCTCGGGAATAGTATTCAATCTGCTTTTCGCCTGCGCTCTGGCTTTCCAGCCAAGGCACGTGAAAAATCTCAGGGATGAATTTCCCTTCTCGGGCAGCACTCCCGTGCTGAACGATTTTATGCATCCGCTGATGTTTTCCGTAGGTGCGGGCATTGTGCTGTTTATCTGCGGCACCGCCACAGGAGATTACACCTGCACGATGCTTACTCTCACCGCTATGCTGTTTTTCTATGCCTGCTCTATGGGCAGTCACGGAGGATTTTTCGCAACAAAGCGTTTTGGCAATCGCACGCTGTACCTTTGCGGCTTGATTGCTCTTGCGGTTATCGCCTCCCTCATTTTTATCGCTCCCATAGGAATTAAGCTTGGCTATGCGCTTCCCTCTGCGGCAAAGCTCATACTTTCCCTTTCTCTGGGCGGAAGCTATTGTGTGGCAACACAGATTTTGCGTTATTTTATGACAAAGAACGACAAAAAGGCCGACCACGTCCAAGAGGAATACAGCGAGGACCTCTCTACTGAAGAACAAGAAAAAGAAAGAAAAATATACGATTACGAAAGGAGCGAAAATGACTATGACGAAGATAACGGGTGATATGCTTGTTGGCGATGTTCTCGACCAGAAGCCCGAATTGGCGCAGTATTTTCTCGAAATCGGAATGCACTGCTTAGGTTGCCCCATGTCCCGTGGCGAAAGCATCAATGATGCCTGCAGCGCTCACGGTCAGAACGCCGAAGAGCTTTTGGCAAAGCTTAACGCCGCCCTTTAATTGCGGCGAAAAGGGGGGGTTCCCCCATACCATTTTTTGTCGAAAAATGGAAAAAACAGTCTAAAAAAATTTATCCGAAAGGAATTGCTCCGAAGGTCGGGGCAAAGGTTTACAGTTATGGCTAAAAAAAGCGGATTTTTCGCTGATTTCAAAGCATTTATCACCAAGGGCAACATTCTCGATATGGCAGTCGGTGTTATCATCGGCGGTGCCTTCGGTAAAATCGTTTCCTCTTTGGTAGCAGACATTATTATGCCTGCCGTTGGCGCTCTCTGCGGCACCAGATCCATTGCAGATATGAAGCATATTATTACTCCTGCTGTTTTGGCAGAAGACGGCACAACCGTTGTAACTCCCGAGGTTGCTATTAAGTACGGTCAGTTTATTCAGTACATAATCGACTTCCTTATTGTTGCTTTCTGTATGTTCTGCGTTATCCGTATCTTTATGAAGATGCGCGCCAAGATGGAAGCCCTCAATAAGAAGGAAGAGGTTGTAGAAGAACCTGCCGCACCTGCAGAGCCCTCTATCGAAGAAAAGACTCTCGCTACCCTTAACGACATCAAGGCACTTCTTGAAAAGAAAAATGACTAAGCTCCTTTTAGGCATAGACGGCGGAGGCAGTAAAACCGATTTTCTGATATGCGATCTTCAATACAATGAAATCGCTCGCCGTATTGCAGGTCCCTCCAACCCAAATGATATTGGCATTCAGGCAACGGCTGACCTTATTGCCGATAATGTTTCTGCTCTGATTTCGGAAAACGGAATAGACAGCGACAGCATTATCGCCGCCTTTGCCGGCATTGCAGGATTGACATATCCCAATTATTCCACGAAGATAAAGGACGTGCTCTCTTCCCTGCTTCCCCAAGCAAGGGTTGATGCACTTCACGACGGAATTAACGTGCTGTACGGTGCGTTTCCCGAAAGCGACGGTGTGAGCATTATATGCGGTACCGGCTCCTCCTGTTTTGTAAAGCAGGGCAAGGAGATTTACCGAATAGGCGGTTACGGAAGCTATGATATGGCCGGCAACGGCTATGAAATTGGCAAGCGTGCCATTGCCCACGCCCTGAAGGCCTATGACGGACGTGAAAGGAACAGTCTTCTGGCAAAAGCCGTGGAAGAAAAGATCGGAACCAATGTCTTGGACGGGTTGAACGAATTACTTGCACTGGGCAAGGATGAAATTGCGGCCTTTGCGCCCATTGTATTCCAATGCGCAGAGCAGGGCGACAAGACGGCTATGATAATTATATTTGAAAACATCTCCTATGTTGCGGAGCTGATTGCCCGTGCAGGAGAATATTTCGACGGTGATTATCCGGTATCTCTTGCAGGCGGTATAATGAAAAGCTCCTACGCCCGTGAGCTTTTGGAAACTATGCTGGAGCCCGGCGCAATAGTGTCGGAAAGCAAGCTCCCTCCCGCTTTCGGAGCGGCGGCAAAAGCTTTTTCACTTATTAAATAATCCCATAAGAAAAAGGACTTTCAATAGAAAGTCCTTTTTTGTATTTTATTTATCTTGCCTTTGTGGCAATTTCCAGAGTGAATTTAGCCAGCATTTCATCGATGGTCATCACACCCAAATCCTCGCCCTTGCGGTTACGTACCGAAACAGAATTGCTTTCCTGTTCCTTTGCGCCCACGATAAGCATATAGGGAATCTTTTCGAGCTGTGCTTCACGGATACGCTTGCCCATTGTTTCGTTTCTGTCATCAAGACGAACACGAATGCCGCAAGCTTCCATCTTCTGTGCGATTTCTGCCGCATAGCCGTTCATATCGCCGTTTACGGGAATAACTGTTGCCTGTGTGGGAGAGAGCCACATAGGAAGCGCACCGGCATACTTCTCGATAAGGAGAGCAAGAGTTCTTTCATAACAACCCATGGAGGTTCTGTGAATGATATAGGGATTTACAAGCTGATTGTTGGAATCCACATATTCCATACCGAACTTCTTGGCCAAAAGCATATCGATCTGGATGGTTACGATGGTATCCTCCTTGCCAAATACGTTTTTGCACTGAATGTCCAGCTTAGGTCCGTAAAAAGCGGCTTCGTCGACACCGATTTCGTAGTTTATGCCAAGCTTATCCAGCAATCTGCCCATAATTTCCTGGGCCTCATTCCACTGCTCGGGAGTGCCTTCATATTTATCGGTACGCTTGGGATCCCACTGGGAAAATCTGAAGGTGCAGTCCTCCCAAAGACCGAGAGTATCCAGACAGTAATGAGCCAATTCCACACAGCCCTTGAATTCTTCCTCCAGCTGGTCGGGACGGAGAACAAGGTGGCCCTCCGAAATGGTGAACTGACGAACACGGATAAGGCCGTGCATTTCACCGCTGTCCTCATTACGGAAGAGAGTGGAGGTTTCGCCCAGACGCATGGGAAGATCACGGTAGGAACGGCGCTTGTTAAGGAAAACCTGATATTGGAAGGGGCAGGTCATAGGACGAAGAGCAAAGCATTCCTTTGTTTCATCGTCGGCATCGCCCATTATAAACATACCGTCACGGTAGTGGTCCCAGTGGCCGGAAATCTTATAAAGATCACGCTTGGCCATAAGAGGTGTTTTTGTGAGGAGGTAGCCCCTGCGCTGTTCCTCGTCCTCAATCCATCTCTGCATAAGCTGAATAACTCTTGCGCCCTTGGGCATAAGAACGGGAAGACCCTGACCGATAACATCAACGGTGGTGAAAAATTCAAGCTCACGGCCAACCTTGTTATGGTCACGCTTGCGGGCCTCTTCCAGCATTGTGATGTAAGAATTCAGCTCGTCCTTGCTGGGGAATGCGGCGCCGTACACACGCTGAAGCTGTTTGTTGTTCTGATCTCCCTTCCAGTATGCACCGGTACACTGCATAAGCTTAATGGCCTTTACAGCACCGGTGGAGAAAAGATGGGGGCCTGCGCAAAGGTCAACAAATTCGCCCTGACGGTAGAAGCTGATAACAGCATCCTCGGGAAGCTCGTTTATAAGCTGAACCTTGTAGGGCTCACCCTTTTCTTCCATAAACTTAACAGCTTCCTCACGGGGGAGCTCGAAGCGCTCGATGATAAGATTTTCCTTTACAATCTTCTTCATCTCATCTTCAATCTTCTTGAGAACATCGGGGCCAAATGGAATTTCGCTGTCGAAATCGTAATAGAAACCGCTTTCAACGGCAGGTCCGATGGTAAGCTTGGTTTCGGGATATAAGCGCTTTACCGCCTGAGCCAGAATATGGGCCGCAGTATGGCGGAAAACGTGCTTACCGTCCTCTTCGTTAAAGGTAAGAAGCGCAATATCGTCACCCTCTGTAACAGGAGTGCTGAGAGCGCACAGGTTGCCGTTTAACTTTGCGGCAATAACCGCACGGGAAATAAGCTCGGCTTCCTTTGCCGCTTCATATACGGTAGAAGCGGACTCTACATTAAATTCATTGCCGTTGATAATAAGTTTCATTTTATTTCCTTTCTTTTTCCGAAAGCTTTGTCGGAAAACACTGTTTTTAAGAATAAAAAAACCGACGTCGGCAGAAAAAACTGCAAACGTCGGGGTGCACACAGGATGCACGGTTCCACCCGTACTTTTCACTTTTTATAAAATTTTAGGCACTAAGCAGGTGGTATTTGTAAAGAGGTGTCCTATGACGCTTTCAGCCGATGACGTCAATTCTCTGGTAGGGCCTTTCTGAACAAACGTGTTCTGCCATTACGGCACCTTAGGGTTAGTATATCACTTTTTTTGCATTTGTCAAGAGCAAAGAAGCGAAAGTGGTGAGCGAAACCTACAGGGTTTAATACTTGGTTACATCGGAAGCGTGCATAAGGTCGCAACCGCGGGACTGCAAGGCGGCAATGGCCTTATCGTTATCTGCAACACGCATTACAAAATAAGCATGGTCGGAATTACGTGCAACATATTCATACATATATTCCACCTGAACATCCTCTGCCGCAATGGCGGTAAGTGTTTCTGCAATTCCGCCCGGTCTGTCGGGAATACCCACAGCTATAACATCGGTAAGGGAAACGGTAAGACCTGCCTCCTTCAAAACCTTTTCGGCCACCTCGGGCTTGTTTACCACCAAACGAAGGATGCCGAAATCGGTAGTATCTGCAATGGAAAGGGCGCGGATATCAATGCCGGCGTTTGCAATGATGGAGGTAATTTCGGCCAATCTGCCGTGCTTATTTTCGATAAAAACCGAAAGCTGTTTAATATACATAAACCAATTTCCTTTCAATTATATAATATAATGGGTATCTGCTTCTGCTTTAAGGGGGGTGCTAATCCTTTTTTCTTTTGCTGCGGAACAGGCCCCTCAAACCCACCTATTAAAGATTGTAGCCAAGCTCAAAGGCCTTTTCATTAATCTCCACAAACTTGGGAGGAACGGTGGCACGGATTGCGGAAAGGCAATCCTCATAGCAAAGCTCAAGAACCTTTGCGGCCATACCCAAAAGAACTATATTAACCGCCTTTGCACTGCCTGCCTGCTCGGCAAGAGCAAGAGCATCGGCCGAAACAACCTTTACGCCTAACTCGGCAATCTGTTCCAATACGTTTTCGGGATATTGAGCATTGCCCATTATTACCGGCATAGGATCAATTCTTGCAACATTGGAAATAACAATGCCGTCTTTTTTAAGATAGGGCAGCCAACGGGCACTTTCCAATGCCTCGAAGGAGATAATAACATCGGCTTCACCAAGATCGATTACGGGAGAAAATACCTTTTCGCCTGCACGGACATAGGTAACCACGCTACCGCCGCGCTGGCTCATACCGTGAACCTCGCTGACCTTAACGTCAAGGCCGGAATCGATAAAAATTTTGCCCATAAGCTTGCTGGCAAGAAGGGTACCCTGCCCGCCAACGCCTACTATTAATATGTTCATAGATTTCATCGGTCTTTCCTCCTTAGCCCCTCTTAATAGCGCCGGGACGGCAGCTTTCGATACAAACACCGCATCCAAGGCACTGATTGGGATCGATTATGGCCTTGGTCTTGCCGTTTTCTGTCTTTTTCTGAGAAATAGCGGGACATCCAACCTTTAAGCACATCTTACAGCCAACGCACTTTTCGGAATCCACCACCAAAGCGGGCTCGTGCTTAACCGTTTTAAGCAGAGCGCAGGGACGGCGGGAGATAACGAGGGAGGGCTCTTCGGCCTGAAGCTCATTAGCAACCGCTTCCTTGGTGCCCTTTATATCAAAGGGATCTACCACAACAACACGGTTAATGCCGATAGCGTGGGCCAGCGCCTCAAGATTTACTGCGGTGGTAGGATCGCCCTTAATGGTTTTGCCGTTTAAGGGGTTGTTCTGATGTCCTGTCATACCGGTAATGGAATTGTCCAACACGATAACGGTGGAAATTCCCTTGTTGTATACAATATCTATCAGACCTGTGATACCGGAATGGATGAAGGTGGAATCGCCGATAACTGCAATAGAGCGCTTTGCGGCCTCGGTGCCTCTTGCGGTATTGTAGCCGTGCAAAGCGGAAACCGAAGCACCCATACAAACACAGGTGTCCATCATAGCCAAGGGTGCCTGAGCGCCCAAAGTGTAGCAACCGATATCGCCGCTTACATAGAGGTTCATGCCCTTAAGAGCGTAATACAAACCTCTGTGAGGACAACCGGGGCAGAGCACGGGAGGACGGGCGGGAATGTCGCAATCCAGAGAAACAAATTCATTTTCCTTGTCCAAAATTGCCTTTGCAATAAGAGACTGGTTGTATTCGCCCAAGGGAGGGAATACCTCTCTGCCGATAACCTTTACACCCAGCTTAATGCAGTGGGTTTCGATAATGTCGTCCAGCTCTTCTATAACATAAAGGGTTTTAACCTTTTTCGCGAAATCTATAATTGCCTTTTCGGGGAGGGGATTTACAATACCCAATTTAAGGTAGCTTGCCTTCTCACCCAAGGCCACACGGGCATACACATAGGTAGAACCGGCGGCAATTACACCGATTTTATCG
>JAZSDB010000091.1:0-4234 GCA_045530975.1 Eubacteriales bacterium | reverse complement strand
ATTATGCGGAGTGAATTACTATCTGGCAAGGTGCATATATTTCTGCGCACAAAGCTTTTTCCCAAAGCTTCGATTGGTCTTTATAATTATTGCCTTGGGTGTTCTTACGGTATTTATGCTACTTTCCGTAATGCGCCCCTTTAACGGTATGCCTCAACGAATAATATCCACGGTCGGCGCACTTTGGATGGGTATGTTTGTTTATTTGTTGTTATATTTCGGCATCACCGACCTGATTTGCCTTGCTGTAAAGCTTATCCCCTCTGTACCGCAAAAGCTTCAGCTTTTCACACGGCTCGGTGCAATAGCATTGGCCGTTGTCACCGTAACCTGCGGATACATTCACGCAAACAAAATACAGCTGAAAAGCTACCACACAAGACTTTGTGATGAGCCCACAGAGCAAATGCGAATTGTTATGGTGAGCGACCTGCACATCGGCGCCGTTCACTCGGAGGAAAGATTAAAAAGCACCGTTGCGGCCATCAATAAGCAGAATCCCGACATTGTGTGCATTGCAGGTGACCTTTTTGACAACAGCTACAGCTCCATAATCGACCCCGACGAGGTCATAGACACCCTTTCTCAAATATCTGCCAAGCACGGAGTTTACGCCTGCTTGGGCAACCACGATTCGGGAACCGATTTTGATAAAATGCTTGCTCTTTTAGAGCGTTCCAATGTTACGGTTTTGATGGACAGCTACGTCGTTATTGACAGCAGTATAACCTTGGCAGGACGGCTTGATTCCTCACCCATCGGAGGATACAACGGCAACGATCGCAAGGCCCCGGAGCACTGTCTTTCGGAGGCCGATCCACAGCTTCCCGTCATTATGCTTGACCACAATCCCGCCTGCATTGCAGAATATCAGGGAGAGGTTGATTTGGTGCTTTCGGGACACACTCACAAGGGACAGATCTTCCCCGGAGGCCTTATTACCGGCTCGATGTACACCGTGGATTACGGACATTATCGTTCAGATAGCGGTACACAGATTATCGTCACCTCCGGCGCAGGCACCTGGGGATTACCCATACGTGTGGGCACCGATTGCGAAATAGTTAGCATAGATTTGGAATACTGATTTGAAAAGAAAGGAAAATATGGCAGACAGAAAGCGGTGCGGATGGTGCAACACAGCCAACCCGAAATATACAGAATACCACGACAAGGAATGGGGCGTTCCCAATTTCGAGGACGGGTATTTATATGAAATGCTTATATTGGAAATGTTTCAGGCGGGGCTTTCCTGGGAGTGTGTGCTCAACAAGCGTGAAAGCTTCAGAGCGGCCTATGACGGATTTGATATAAACGCCGTATGTAGTTACGGCGAAGAAAAGATTGCTCAATTGATGAGCAACAAGAGAATTATACGAAACCGACGGAAGATTCAGGCCAGCATCGACAACAGCAGGATTTTCAAGGATATAACCGAAGAATTCGGCTCCTTTTACCAATATCTGAAAAGCTTTACCAACGGAAAAACTATTGTCGAGGTGGGAAAAACCACAAGCGATTTATCCGATAATATTTCCCGTGATTTGCAAAGACGAGGAATGAAGTTTGCCGGCTCCACCATTATCTATTCCTATTTGCAGGCCGTCGGGGTGATATACTCCCACGAAGAGGGCTGCTATTTGCACAAAGATTAAAAAAGTCCGAGGAATTTCCCTCGGACTTTTATTTCTGCTTGCGTAGAAGGGCTAATTCAGCTCTGCCAGCTCCTCTTCCATCTGTTTTTTATAGGACGTGTATTTTTTCACATCGGGATGGTCCTCTGCAAGTGAAGCATAAATATCGATGGCCTTTTGCAGATATTCCTTTGCCAAATCTCCCGTACATTCAAAGGAAAGGCGGTAATAGGTAACGCCAAGGTCATCCTTTGCTTGGGGTGTATCCTTTTCCTCGAGAAGAACAATGGCAATAGCCAATGCCTTTTCATAGGATTCCTTTGCCAGATAGGTCAGACCTTGAGCATTATACAGCCGACCAAATTTGAAATAGCTGATAAACACACTCCTGCGTGCGGATGAAGTACCGGTCTCATCAAGAATGGCTTTGCGGATATCCAGCGCTTTTTGATAACAATCCTTTGCCATTTCTATGTTTTCGGGCAGGAGATAAAGCTCGGTGCATATATAGGCATCGCCCAGCTCATTATAGCTTGTTGCCAAATCATCGCGAGCACCCACGGTACCCTTTACATCGGCAAGGTATTTGCGCATTTCAAGCTGTTGTCCGTAATACTTTCTTGCCAGCTCGTAATCCTTGTCCTTTTCATTTCGCTTTCCAAGGTTTTTATAGCATGCCGCCAAATCCTCGCAGGTGGATTTGATGCCGGATTTATCCTCCATCAATTTACGGATCATAAGTGATTGCTCATAGCAATTCTTGGCGGAAAAATACTTTTCCTGAACCTTATAAACATAGCCCAGACAATCGTAAATATACGCCAAATCAATATGGGAATCCCGGGTATCCTTTTCCTCATTAAGCACCTTTCGGATTTCAAGAGCACTCTCGTAATGCTCCAAGGATTTTTGATACTGTCCCAGCTCCAGATATACCGATGCAAGACGGCAATGACTGATAGAAAGATTACGGCGGTTTAATTGAGAGGGATCCTCGGTTGACAGCTTTTTGGATATTTTGAAATTCTTTTCGTAATGCTCAAGGGCAGTATTCCAGAAACGCTGACTTTTACAGAGATCTCCGAATTTTTCATAGCTTATGGCCAGATTGCGGCGGTCCTCGGCGGAGCCGTTTTCTATCGCCATGACATTTCGGATTTCAAAGGCCTTTTCGTAGTGGGCCTTTGCCTCCTCATATTGGGAAAGCTGTTTGTAAATATTTCCCAATGAAAGATAATTGGCCGCCAAATCGCGCTTTGCCCAATTGGTCTTTCTTTCCTCTGCAAGAATCAGGCGGATTTCCAGCAATTTCTCATAAAGCTCCTTTGCCTCGGAAATATCACCGTAAGCTTCACATATAGCCGCCATGCTTTCATAACAGGAATCTATGTATACACGAATCTGCTTATCACCCGTATCCTCAAGCAACTCCATATACATCTGAAGTGCTTTTCCGTAATATTCCTTTGCCTGCTCTCGCTTGCCCTGCTTTTTGTATACAGCGGCAAGACGGGCATAATTTGCGGAAAGATCGTGACGGGAAGCCAAATTACAGGATTTTTCAAGCAACGCTTTCGAGATAGCCAAGCCCTCTTCGTAAAGCTGTTGGGAATAATTTATATCCTTGTCCTTATAAGCATCCGCAAGGAGGCAACAGCTTGAAAGAAGAGTCCTGCGGTCGGCGGTCATTCCCGTTTCCCTTGCGATAGCAGTACGCATATCGTAATTGTCCTTGTAATACTCAATGGCTTTTTCGGTATTTCCCATTGCTTTATATAATTCGGCAAAGCGATATAAGCCATAAGCAAAATCCCGTCGGGAGGCAATGGTGCCAAGCTCCTCCATAAGGGCCTTGCAGAGCTCGTAATAGTTTTCGCAAAAAGCTTTTGCCTTTTCGTAATCCTTTTGGCTGAAATACCACGTACCCAATCTGTCGTAGGCAACGGCCAAATTATTTCTTGCAGAGGAATCGTTGGTTTCTTCGGACACGCTTTCCAGAATATCACGGCTTTTTTCGTAATACGCCTTTGCCCTTTCATCATCCTGCTGTCCTTTGCAAATATCACCGAGCTTGTAACAGCTTCGGCCCAAGTCAACACGGTTGAGCGTTTCATCGGTTTCATTGGAAAGGGCCAATGAGATTTCATAATTCTTCTCGTAATATTCCTTTGCCTTTTCGTAATTCTGCTTGTCCATATAAAGCCCACCAAAGCGAGCATAAACAAGGGCAAGGTCACGTCGGGAGCGATAATCGCCCACCTCTTCGGAAAGCTTTTCGGCAAGAGAGAGGGCTTTTGTATAATATTCCATTGCTTTATTTCCCGTATAAAGGTCGCCCAAACGAATATAGCTCGCCAAAAATGTACGCTTAATTAAAGGTGTTGCACCGTATTTTGCGACATGCTCCTCAGCGAAAGCAAGGGCACGGTGATATATTTCCACTGCTTTTTTGTAATCAACAATGGTTTTATAGGCATCGCCGCATTTGGTGATGCGCCAGAACATTTCATAGAAATTATCCTCATCGGGATTTTCTTCGTAGGTCTTTTTGAAAAGCTCGGTCTTCTTTTCCTGCCAATAAATGGCCTTGTGGAAATCAC
>JAZSDB010000226.1:0-11714 GCA_045530975.1 Eubacteriales bacterium | reverse complement strand
GGTAACTGCGATGTCGGCAATCTGGCAGTGCATGACCAGCTCCGCTTTAAGTATGAGCTCCGTACCGACGGCACCTACCTTTACGGTGCTATCGTTCTTTACGATTACGGCAACCTCTTGCACAACATCCCTGCCGATTTCTATGATAACGGCGTATACAATTGGCCCACTACCTATTCACATAAGTCCTTTGTTACCGTAAGCTTCTATGATGCCAGTGGCAATTCTTATGACAGAATGCTTGAAATGGTGCTTGACAGCAGCGGAAACGGCGGTACTCGCTACAAGCTTGGTACGACCAGCTACGGTGATATTACAGGTCAGACCAACTTTACTCACCCCAACGGCACTACGGAAACCATGACTATTACCGATGCTTATGCGGCAGGTAAGAATGCAGGTATTCTCAGACAGACCGACCAGCTGGCTCACTTCGAGTTCAGAGTTCCTCTTAATTATATAGATAACAGCTTGAAGACCGGCACCGGTGCCGCTACCAACTTCAAGGTAAGCATTAAGGCCTTTGAAGAAGGCAACTTTGCTCACGTTTACGACCTCAACGGCAATGCTCTTTCTTCCGATAAGGTATCTGCTTGGGCAAAGACCGAAGCCATCAACGGCGCTCCCGGCGTAACCCTCAGCACCAATAACGTGAAGCTTGCTGCCGGCAAGGATTTGGGTACTATCGCTCCCAACGGCGGCTTGCAGGCCAGCGAATGGAATGCTCTTCTCGCTGCAGACTATTTTGTTGACAGTAACTACAGAAGCAACGCATACAACAACAGCAATGTTCGGACCTTCCAGTATGACGTTGTAGCCGACTACGACTATATATACGGCGCAGCAGTTATGGTTACCAACACCGCTTGGAAGGCCAATGCGGCTATGGGCTCTGCAAACTCCTTCCGTCTGTGGCTCAATAACGGTGATTCCGCAGGCGGCGACGCATACGAAAAGTGCGTATCCTTCTGGTGCGACGGCAGTTCAACAAACTATGCTTCGGTTGTTGACTGCGCTACCAATGTAACCACCAACTACAAAAAGCAGGATGGCTTGTTCTACAATACAGCCAACAATATGAAGGCCTACGGCTTGGATGCGGTTGTCCGTGTTCTCACCGAAGAAGACCTTAAGGACTCTGCAAAGCGTACAAAATATGCGGCACTTTACACCGCTATTCAGGAACGCCGTGTTGCTATCGTAGAATTCCGCGTTCCTCTGGATATGTTCGACCTTTCTATGGATTATTATGTAACCGGCGGAGATAACAGCACTCCCAAGATCCGTTACTATGTTTCCGTAGAAGACGGTACTGCGGGCACCAAGGGCTTGGTTCACCCCATGCAGCACGTAAGATCAGGCTCTGAAGCAAGAGTGTTCACTCCCAAGAACTGGGATATCCAGTATGATAAGAACCTCCGTGCCGACATTGTTTTCGATAACATTACCGTTAACGGTATGCGTAACGAAGCTTACTGGAATCAGTATACCGACTATGTAGGTATCAACGGTTCTACAGGTTATTACAGCGAACCTGTAAGCTCCAAGGACGTATTTGTATTCGGTAATACAATATATGTAAGCCGTGACCACCTTTACGGATTTTCAATTCTGGACGGTGCTGCCGTTCCCGGAGTTACAAAATACTTCCTTTATATTAATAATGACCCTGCATACAGAACCAAAGCAACCCATGTATTTACCTTCTCTGTGGAAAATGACGGCTCAATGTCCGTGTCCGGTGAAGATTTGCTTACCGGTCTTCCCATTGATGTAGATGGTACGGTTGCTATTGCGGGCAATATTCTCAATGGCTATTCTAACCTTGAATTTGCTATCGATACCCGTATTTTTGACCCTGACAACTCCGGCTTTGAATATGCAGTAAGTGCAGACAACAAGGTTGGCGATAAGGTTGTTTCTCTCCATTATCCCGATCCCAGAAATTCGGTTGGCGATAAATATACCGATATGATCGTTACCCACTTTGAGCCCACTCCCGTACAGGAGGGTTCCGCTAATATTTTCATTAGCGATACCTGCACCTGCGATCTCAGCGACGGTGCTCACGACGGTGTTGCCGGTTCCGGCTGCCGTCAGAACGGTTGGGCTCAGCTCTATGTAGTATTTGACCGTATTACCAATAATAGCGGCGCAAATCTCTACAAGGTGCTTTATGTTGACGGCGACCACAACGGTGGCGGCGCAAAGGTTGGCGCTATTCCCGATGATGGATTTATGTTCTCCATCTACAATACCACCCACGCTACAAACAACCCCGATCCTACCCGCAGAAATGCGATGATCGCAAAATACAAAGAGATCTTTACTGTAGGTTCTGTCTTTGAAATCGACGGCGTTGACCGCACCGGTAGTGATATTAACCACATTCAGTACCGTCCCTTCGTTGATTTGCTGTATGTAAACTCTGTAAACGAAGGATTGAAGGACCATTCTGCAGGTCTGAGCACCAGTGCCGCAGACTATGCAAAGCATAACGGTTGGGCAGGTCTCTACATTGCATTTGCTCCTACCAGCTCCTCCAACTTGTACAAGGTTGTAGGTGTTGACAGCAACTGCGACGGTGTTCGTGATCTCACCTTCCCCACCGGCGGCTTTATCTACCATCTCTACAATAATGCATTGGATTACGGTATTGCTTCTCCCGGTCCTTATCCCAATACCTATGTTTACAGACCTGAGCTTTTGGCTAAGTTCACCGAAGGCACATTGGTTCACTTTGATAACCTTAAGTACCGTGATATGTCCTTGCAGAACATGGAAAGCTTTGGTTATCGCTTCCTCGAAGAGGATTGGGCCGACAGAAACCATCACTTCCCCTCCGATAGTCACTGGGAAGAAGCGGTTGCTCTCACCATCGAATCCCTCAAGTACTTCTATCCCGAGCAAATCGAGATTGACGGTTATGTTAATGACAGCGGTTGGGATGACGAGGGCTGGACCCGTGTTGAAGAAAACGTAAACGGCGGTCTTCAGTCCACCACCTATGCCTCCAACATGGCAGTGGGCTTCAACTACAAATATCAGCTCCGCACCGACGGCGAATATGTATATGTTGCCGCAGTTCTGGACGTAAAGAGTGACGGTACCCCCTTCTACGATGAAAAGAATCAGCTTAACTACCTGTCCGTTCCTTCCTTCCGTATTTGGATTCAGTCCCAGAACAGCAAGTACGATGGAGCTATCTCCTTCACTCACCTTTATGACGTACGTCTCGGTCTTGGTTCCGAATCCAGCAGCTATAAGAACTGGTCGGACTACACCGAAACCACCATCAGTAATATCCACTTTGACATCCACGGTCAGACCTCGGCCAGCGAAGCCTGGTACAAGGCCAACACTGTAACAGCCGGCAGCGACATTGTAACCTATGACGGCTCGTCTATGACCTATGAAAATGTCAAGCTCAGATTTGCCGAGCACCTTCCCAACGGCTTCTTGCATCCTTGGGGCGGTAACGCAGACAGATACAGCGGAAAGGCCTCTGTTCTTAATGCTACTTCCTATGGCGTAGGCAACTCTGCTACCGTTGACGGTGTAACCTACACTCTTCCTGCTTCCACTGTTTTCGGTGAAACCGAAGAAATCATGGAAAACTGGACCTCCGGCACCAACGGTAATGACGAGCAGTGGCACGCTCACACCGATACAAAGGGCTTCTCCATTGCCAACGAGCACGGTATGTGGCGTGGTATTACCGAAGAAGACGGATCACTCAAGAGCTTGGTTGAATTCAAGTTCAAGCTTTCCGAAATCGGTTGTGACAACGGCGAGGGCTTCGAATACTTCGTTCAGGCAGCTGCTTCCGGTATTGACTACGAAAATCCCTTCACCATGATTCACCCTGCACCCTCTCAGACTCCTTATCAGGAAAAGAAGAGCTTCAGTGCATACTCCATGCCTTTCTGGATTTGGGACAGCTCTGTTTCCAACAAGTTCAATGATACTACCTCCTACGGTATGATGCTTCGTGACAACTACGGCCCCGCAGTTTCCTTGGGTGCTAAGGTTAACGACGATTACGACGGCAACGGCTCCAATACAATCCGTTTTGGCGGTCTGTATACCGAGGATTATATCCGCAGGCAGTTAGTTGAAAATAATTACGAAGCAGGTTATGAAACCACCGACACCACCGATTGGACCGACCGTGATCTTAACGGTGCGCTCAAGGATGGCGTTACCAACTATTGGGACGTTGCAAAGGTAGGTATCGTTCTTGCTGCTACCAAAAACCTCACCAAGGGCAATGACGGTAAGTTAGAGCTTTATCTGGATACCCCTTATGCAAAGCATGCCGATTCTGTTGGTATTTACCAGTGGCGTCAGGGCTCCAACTTTGCTGACTACGAAAAATATGCTTTCTATGTAAATCTTAATAATATTCCCGATTCTGCGAAGGATATGAAGTTCTCCTTCCGTAGCTTTGTGGATTATTATGATATCGAAGGATCTCCCACATATTACGATTACATCCTCGAAAGATCCTACAATTCCATCGAAGCTGCCGCAAACAAGCTTCCTATGCCCGATGATGAAATCATCGATGACGGCGGCGATGACGATGACGAAACAGGCGGCGGCGAAGCAGAAATTGTTAAGCCCAACTACAACGGAATGAAGCTGGCTTACATTCCTCTTGATAACCGTCCTGTTAACCTTGACAGAGGTGTATATCTTGCTCAGTCTGTTGGCTTCGATCTTTTGGTTCCCGACGAAGATCTTATCAGAACCGAAATCAACAATGCAGATACCCCTGAGGACGATTCCTCTGTTGGTAACCCCGTGGCACTGTTCCAGTGGTTGCAGGATGTTGAAAACGATGTTTACGGTACGGATGTAAATCTTTATGTAATTTCTCTTGACCAGCTTCTCTCCGGCGGTCTGGTTGGCTCCCGTGACTTTGCAGGTGTTAACTTGCTTCCCGATGCTGCAAATGACGGCGCATACTACGATCCCGACCTTGTATTTGAAAAGCAGGTTATCGACTTCCTTGTAGAGCTTACCTCCGACAAGGATAATAAGGTAGTATTCTTCGATTCTCAGATGCGTCTTGCTTCTACCGGCCAGTTCAACGGCTATAGCAGCAACAATGACGATGCTGACGGTGACGGAATCTACGAAAACCATTACAGCTTCTTCCGTTATGCTTATGCTATGACAGGAAGACCCAGTGTTAATATCAATTCCGACGATGCTCTTGATCAGATCTTCAAGAACTACGAAAAGAAGTCTGACGGCAGCTACATTCTCGGTGAATCCATTTATCAGGCAGACGGTAAGACTCTTGCCGTAAGCCCCAATAAGGTTTATACTCTTACTCACTACACCAGCTCTTCCTACAAATATGAAGTAACTGCAAGCTACGTTGACAGATACTTGAAGTCCCGTGAACGTAAGCTTAAGATTAATGAGCTTCTCTTCGATAAGGGTGTTGTTGCAAACGCTACCTACTTCTATATTGGTATTGACGACTCTTCTTCCAACGCTACTATCCAGACAATCGAAACCGATTGGCTGAGAAACAAGGGCAATGGAATTGAGGGCTTCAGCGTATTCTCCGGTATCGATGAAATCGGTATTATGAGTATGGCGGCACTTGTAACCGAGCTTTACGGCAGTGTTCCTGTTTCCGTTCAGTACTTTGGTGTTGACGGCGGTAAGGATTTCATTGCAGACGCTTATGCACAGAACTCTCTTTCCAACAATATGATCGTTCATATTGACGGCATGGGCGCTACCCTGGCATCCTCTACCAACAAGCAGGCACTTCAGGTACTTGTTCTTACCAAGAAGTCTGAAGATAACTCCACCGGCACTGCTAACGATCCCGATGCAAAATATGTAACTCAGCTTATTACAAAGCTTAAGTCCAACCTTGCAGCCGGCATTCCTACCGCAGTTGTAGACGGTTCTGCAGGTACCAGAGATGTACTGGGCCGTGCTATCAGAGATAACGGCATTGATCTCGGTAAGCTCCTGGGCTACGGTAACTGGAACACCGTTGCAAACGCAACCGGATGTAGCTTGTCCCTTGCAATTGCACGTTATTCCTACCTCAAGAATACCGCAGAAATTACTACCGACTCCAATATCGGCTTCTACAAGGCATTGGCATATTCTTACATCAAGGATATCGGCTACGTCATCGAATATAAGGAACACATTACCAGCGGTACCGATACTTTGGCAAAGAGACAAAGCATCAAGTCTTACTTCGATGAAACTGCAAATAATCTTGTTGAACAGCTCAATGCATCCTCCATTATGACCGGTATTAATGAAGACAGCACCGGCATCTTCGAGAAAATCGGTGATATCGTAATTAACAAGGAGCTTTACTGGCCTTGGAACCGTGATTTCGAAGCAAGCTTCGGCTTGGGCGTATATGCTAGCAGAGGCGATAACCTCACCTACGACATGAAATACGAGGCCGAATGGACTCTTCATACCAACGACTATTGGACTGAAAATGCCGAAGGTAACAAGCTTACCGACGGTACTTGGACTTCTGATAGCGTATACGACGGTGCCTGGCTTGTAACGGTTGATTACACCGGCGCTACCTTGACCTTTGACTTTGGCACCACCAAGGATATCTCGCTTGTAAAGGCAATCGGTATATCCGGCGGCGACGGTATCAGCAAGATCAAAAACGTTAAGGTTTATGTATCCGATGATAACGTTAACTTCACTGAAGCAAAGGGTTACTATGTCTGTGAAGACGGCTCCACCAACGGAAGCTGGACACGTAACTATGCTTCCTACTTCTGTGAGTACGGCACTGCAGGCAGATACGTAAAGGTTGTATGCGAAGCTAACGGTAAGTTCCTCGCTCTCAGCGAAGTAGAAGTTTACGGCGTAGCATAATTAAACCGAATTAACAATAAAAAAGAGACGGCTCGGCCGTCTCTTTTTTTGCTGTAAATAAATACTCTTTTTTGCTGAAATAAATATAAAAGAGGAGACGTGCATTTCTGCACGTCTCGGTTTGTTTATATATTAAAGGGGACTGCCGTCCTTAGCACGGCGGATTTTATTGGTGGTGGTCTTTACAAAGGGAGTTTCGCGGATATAAACCTCGGTAACCTGCTTGTAGGTGGGCAGGGAAGAGAGCTTTTCGAAAATATCACGCTTAAGCTTTGCCTGAAGCTCTTCTCTGGAGCCGCTTTCCAGATATGCGGGATCGAGAATACACTGAACAGCCAGAGCGGATTCGGTACCGCTTTCATCACGTTCACCGTAAACAATGTTTTCGAGAACATAGGGGATTCCGCCGATGTAATCTTCCAATTCCTCGGGGTAGATGTTCTTGCCGTTGCCGAGAATAATGATATTTTTCTTACGGCCGGTAATGATAATCTGCTTCTTTTTGTTGATCTTACCGTAGTCACCGGTGAGGAAGTATCCGTCCTCAGTAAATACCTCCGCTGTTGCTTCGGGATTCTTGTAATAGCCAAGCATTACAATGTCGCCCTTTACGGCAATTTCGCCCTCGCCGTCTTCATTGGGGTTTTCAATACGAACATCCACGCAGTCGATCCAGTAACCAACAGTGCGGGGGTCGTTGTCGGTTTCGAGGTTAACCGAAACAAGGGGAGAACATTCGGTGATGCCGTAGCCGTTGGTTACATTGATACCGATGTCTTCAAAGAAATCGGCAACCTCGGCACGGAGGGGCGCAGAGCCGCAAACCAATTTTTCAAGATTTCCGCCAAGAGCATTGTGAAGCTCGGCAAAAATCTTTCTGCGCATATCGATACCGATAGCACGAAGGAAACGGGAAAGCTTGATGCCGATTTTGATGGTTTTGGTTTTGCCCTTTTCCTCGATGCTTGCCTGCATTCTGCGGTAGAGAACTTCAAGGATAGCGGGAACAACATACATATAACCGGGCTTGAAGAGTTCGAGATTCTTGAGAACGCGCTTCAAGCTGTCATTGATGCAGAGGGTGGACATATTATGCATTGCAACAAGGATGCCCGCAACCGCTTCATAGGAGTGGTGGTAGGGAAGTATGGAAAGTCCCACATCACGGATAACAGCGGTCTTCAAGCCGAAGTAAACAAGGGAAACAAGGTTGTGCTCGGAAAGCATAACACCCTTTGCAAGACCGGTTGTGCCGGAGGTGTAGAGAAGCATTTTCATCGCCTGCATATCGGCGGTTTTCATATCATAGAAGCTTCTGTCACCCTCCTCGAAGAGCTTTTTACCCTTTTCGAGAAGCTTGTTGAAGGAGAGGTATTCGCCCTCATCCTCAGCTCTGTCAAAGCAAACGAAATATTTTACATTGGGAATTTCACTGCGGATGCGCTTAAAGCATTCCTCACGCTTTTTATCGCAGAAAATAATATCATCATCGCCGTGATTGATGACGTAAGCCATATCGCTATCGGGAAGCTCCTTGTCGATAGGGCAGAAAACGCCTTCGCTGTGAAGTGCGGTAAGGTAGGTAAGAATCCAGTTGTAGCTGTTTTCACCGGAGCAACCGATGTGGGAGCGAGCCATACCGATAGAATTGATAGCAGTACCAAGCCAATATACCTGCTGCTGGAACTGACGGAAGGTGACCTCGCTTACGCCCTCGGAGGAGCGGAATTTGTATGCGGCAACATCGCTCTTTGCGTCAACAGCCATCTGTAAAAGGTGTCTGATGCTGGTGGGGCGTTCAAGAACTCGGGGTTTTCTTGCGATATTATCCTTAGCCATAGAAAAAACTCCTTTTCATTTTATCATAATGGTTTACCTGCTTATTATACATAGTTTTAAAAACTATGTCAAGAGGTTATGAAAATTATTTTGTTAAAATTCCAAACAAATTATGGGGTTTTGGAAATTGTATGCATTGACATCGGGGCGGGAAAATGCTATATTATTAATATAAGAATAGTAAAAACGGAGAAATTTATGAAGCTTCGCACCAACGGAATAGAGGACCTACACCTGCCTCGCTGGGAGGAATTTCCTCAATTTGAGCTGTATATAGACCAGGTTATCACCTTTATCAACGAAAAGCTTGCTGTTTTCAATCAGCAGCCCGATGAACCGCTCCTTACCCCCTCAATGATAAACAATTACGTTAAAAACGGCGCTTTGCTTGCACCGGTAAAGAAAAAATATAACCGTGAGCATCTTGCAAAGCTGGTGGTTATATGTATGAGTAAGCGGATGTTGGCTCTTTCCGACATTTCCGATGCAATCAGCATTATGCTTCGCCGATATGAGGTGGGCGAGGGCTACAATATTCTCTGCGACGAGGTGGAATATGAGGTGTTAAGCACCTTTTCGCCCGAAAAATTTCCGCCCCGCACCATTGAATCTGCGGAGACCCGTGAGCTGGCAACCATTCGTGCGCTGGCATCTGCAGTGGCAAAGCTTTTGGTTTTCGACCGTATGGTGGGGCAGAGAAGACGTATGAGTCAGCTTGCCTCTAAAATGTTTAAGGGCTAATTGATTATAGAAGCTTATTTCAACGGAGGGCTTGTTATGAAAAAGAATTTATTTCGTATTTTGTCTGTAATGTTAGCGTCGGTTATGCTTTTCTGCATTATGCCTTCGAGCGCACTTGCAGACGAAAACGCCCTTTATGTTTGCGGAATCAAGCTCACCCCCGGTGAATATCTGGCAGAAAAGGGTACGCTGGCTACTACAGAACAGCCAAAGGATAATTACGCCTATTTCTTTGTGGATTATGATGGAAATTATTGCCTCCGACTTTATAATTTCAATAGGGACGCTCAGGCGGAAATGGCGATTTATTGCAATAAATCACTTACCGTTATCCCCGAAGGTGAAAACAGCTTCACCTCTGTGAAGGGTAACCTTGTGCAGGTTTATGGCAATATATCAATGAAAGGCGACGGCACCTTGAGAATAAGCGGAGGCACCTCCTGCTCTATTGTTGCCGATGAGGGTGATTTCAGCTTCTACAAGGGCACTCTTATCTGCGATGCCGTGGATTCTGCCATAAATGCCGACGGAAAAGTGTATATCTACGGCGGAAGCATTACCGCAAAATCCACCAATTGGGAGGTAGTTGCCGCAGGTAACGGCATTTATGCCGACGAAAACATAAAAATTTCGGCCTCGGAAAACCGTGACGGCACAAATCTTACCGATTTTGATGCCGAAAAGCTTTCATCCTACCGCTTTATTAAGCTGGAATATGGGGCACCCCTTGAGGGTGATGTGAATTCCGACGGTCAGGTGGATGTTTTTGATTATTACACTGTAAAGAGCATTTATTTCGACAATTATATCCCCACCGACGAGGAATTCCTTCTTGCCGACATTAATGCCGACGGACAGATTGACGTTTTCGATTATATGGCAATAAAAACTATTTGTATTGAATAAGGGAAAAATTAATCAATAAAACAAAAGAGCTCACGGCTGTGAGCTCTTTTTGTATGTAAGGGTTTGGTTGTCTGTATTGAATTAGTTGATCTTGGGGAGAGATGCAGCTGCAACGGACTGACCAACACGACGGGATTTTTCGTCGGGGATGTGGAGCTGAATCTTCTTTGCAAGCTCGGGGAATTCAACATCGAGAACTTCCTGTGCTCTTTCAAGGAGGAGTGCGCCGCCGTCGCCGGAGGTTACACGGCCCATGATAAGAACGTGCTTGATGTCATAGAATTCTGCATAGAAAGCAATAGCGTAGCCGAAGTATGCACCGATGGTGTCATAGATAGCGGCAGCACGGGGATCGCCTTCCTTCATAAGACCCTGAACAACTTTAAGCTTTTCAGCAGGGGAGAGGTTTTCATCAAGCTCAATACCTGCGAAGGGAGCAAGCTTAATTACGCCGTCCTGAGAGAAGTACTTAACGCCGCAACCGTAGTCGCCGGACCATTCGTCAACCATTGCATCCTTGCAGTAGTCAACGGGAGCGAATGCGAGCTCGTTCAACCAACCGGTAATGTTACCCTGAGGGTCAACATAACCAACTGCTTCGGAGGTACCCATAGCAACACCGAGAACGGAATCGTCATTAAGGTTCATAGCGCCCGCAAGAGCGGTAACGTCACCGTCGTTGGCAACTTCTATCGGAATGTCTGCGCCGATTTCCTTGCAGACATCGATGTACATATTCTTAACCTTCTTGTCGAAGTCTTCATCGCTAACCTTAAGGAAGAGGGAAGCAACCATTATTCTGTTATCAACATATACGCCTGCGCTGGAGATACCGATACCGTCAACACGGGGCATTTTGGAAGCTGCGGTCTTCATTGCTTCGAGGATTCCCTGATAGTGATAGTCGGGGTCAGAGTTGATCTTGGGGAACCAAACAACTTCTTCGGAATAAACGCATTCGCCGTCGATAACAGCCGAAACCTTTCTGTCAGATCCGCCTGCGTCGAAACCGATGCGGCAACCGTCCAAATGTCTGCCGACAGGTGCTGCGCCGGAAATTTCAACGGGAGCGTTTTCGATAGAACGAACTTCAACTTCGAAAGGACGTTCATAAACGCGTTCCATAAAGTGAACGTCGAAATCGCGGAGACCGCCGTCGGTGTAAGCTTCTTTGATCTTGTTACCGATAACTTCGCTGCCTGCGATGATAACCTTGAAACCGCCTGCTACCCAAAGAAGTGCTTTGGTCATTCTTTCAACAAAGTTGAAGTTTTCTTCGTCGTGACCGGTGCCGTCTTTGAAAACGCGGGTTTTGTAAACAGTGGTGTAACCCTTGT
>JAZSDB010000169.1:0-3145 GCA_045530975.1 Eubacteriales bacterium | reverse complement strand
GATCCGACTTTGATAACGGTTCTTACAAGATTAACAACAACCTTGGTAGCAGAAACCTTGATCTGGGGAAGAACCTTCTTCACAACATTGTCGAAGTTGGTGGCGATAAGCACGTTGTAAAGAAGTCCGCAAGCAAGACTTGCAACAAAAATACCAACGGTAACAACCACAACCGCAAGGATGATGGAGGGAATAGCGCCGAAGATGGAATTTACAATGCCGATGGCAGGAGCGGAAATCGCATCGATACCAAGTACGCTGAGAGCGGCAACAACGGTAACGAGGATAATAACGCCCATAAGGATCTTAACGATAACATCGGAAAGAAGAACGGGCTTTTTGTCCTCTGCATCGCTTCTCTTAACAAAGCTGTCGAGCTTGGTCTTCTTCAAAAGAACCGAAACGATCTGACCGAGGATCTGAGCAACGAGAATACCTACGTAAACAAGGATAACAGCCGCAATAATATTGGGCAGGTAGTTTACAAAGGTGCTTACCAGACCGTTGATGGGACCGGAAACGGTGGTAATGCCGATTGCTTCGAGAGCGCTGGGGAGGAAGAGAAGGAAAACTACAAGATAAACAAGTCTTCCAACAAATTTCATTGAAGTGCCGAGAACGCCGTCGTTTACACCCCACTTGTCCAGCTTCTTGTCCAGCTTAAGCATTTTCAAAAGCTTGGTAATAAGCCAGCTGGAAATGCTTGCGGCGATGAAAGCACAGGCAAGGTATACAATAAAGCGAACGAGGTCGATGGACCAAATGTCTTCAATGTAGCCGAGGATGGTTTCAAACATGATAAAATCTCCTTTTTTTAGTTTGAACAGTATTATAGCATTGACGTGTGTTTTTGCAACCGCTTTTGAATTTTGTTCACAAATAGTTTACGTGTTTGAAAAGGTATTCTGCATTACTTTATGGCCGCTATTGAAAAAAGGCGAATTATGTCTTATAATAGAATAAACATATATGCGGAGGTATAATATGGCACTTATAACTTTAAAATTTTACAGCGAGGCCTTGGGAATGCAGACCGAGGCATTGGTAATTATGCCCCAAAAGGGAAATTACGGAGAAATAGGTATAGAAAGCAATGTTCAGCCGGGTCCTTATAAATGTCTTTATCTTCTGCACGGACTGAGCGATGACCACACAATATGGCTTCGCCGAACCTCTATCGAGCGTTATGCCTCCTATCGGGGTATCTGCGTGGTTATGCCCCGTGCGGACAGAAGCTTTTATTCCGATATGAAATACGGTTTGGCTTATTATACCCACATTGCAAAGGAATTACCCAAGGTTATCCGTGAATATTTCAATGTTTCGGAAAAGCGGGAGGATAATTTTATCGCAGGACTTTCCATGGGTGGCTACGGTGCCCTTAAAATCGGCTTGCGAGAATGCGGATCCTTTGCCGCCTGTGCAGGCATTTCTCCCTGTGGCGATTTGAAAAATCTGCCCGAGCTCAATTATGTTTTCCGTCCTATTTTCGGTGATGATATAAATATACCCAAGGAAGACGACCTGCTTTATCTCTGCGATGAGAAAAAGGACAATCCCAACCGTCCCCGTGTTTATATCGGCATCGGTACCGAGGATTTCCTTTATCAGAACATTCAACCTGTAAGAGAAAAGCTGGAGCAAAACGGCTATGACTTTACCTACCGCGAATCGGCAGGCGCTCATACCTGGGAATTTTGGGATGAATATATACAGTATGTTCTTGATTGGATGCTGAAGTAATAAAAGGGAAGTGTGGCTATGGTTTTTGAAAAGGTAAAGGCAAATCTCCAAAAGCTCGGATATAAGGTTTCTGTTTTTCAGACTGCAACAGAGTGCGCAGAATATCTGAACAGAGAGATTGATAACAAAACCGTGGGCTTTGGCGGCTCTGTAACCCTCACACAGATGGGGCTTTATGATAAGCTGTCAAGTCACAATACCGTTACCTCCCACGGGCGTATTCCCGAGGGCAGCACCGATAAAGAAATGCGTATGGCGTCCCACAAGGCACAGATATACATTTCATCGGTAAACGGGCTGTCGGAGCAGGGCGAGATTGTTAATATCGATGCCACCTGCAACCGTGTTGCTTCTATATTTTACGGCCACGAGAGGGTTTATCTGGTTATCGGAAAAAATAAGCTGGCTCCCGATTACGAAGGAGCTCTTTGGCGTGCACGGAATATTGCATCGCCATTGAATGCCAAGCGTTTGGGGGTAAAGACTCCCTGCGCAGAAAAGGCGGATAAATGCTATAATTGCAGCAGCCCTCAGCGAATCTGCCGTGCCTTGACCGTTTTGTGGGAAAAGCCGATGAACAGCGATGTGGAAATTCTGCTTATCAATGAGGATCTGGGTTATTAATCTTCTTTCGCAAAAACAGATTTTACGGAGGACATAAATGGCGCTTAAATATAAAACAAGAGGGGGCTCTAACCCTCAAAGAAAGCCGAAGGTATATTTTTGCGGTCATCCCGAGGATTTTAAGGTGTTTTTCGATAAAATATCCGATGAAATCCTTGCATTGCAGGATTGTGCCGTTTGGTATGATGACGAGGAACAGTCAAGCCGTGACCGGCTGTTTTATAACGACTTAAAGCAAATGCAGCTTTTTGTTATTCCCGTGACCACTCTCATTCTCACACAAAGCTGCCGTGCCATAAATGAGGATTTTCGATTTGCCATTGAAAACCATATCCCCGTATTGCCTCTTATGCAGGAGGATGGTCTTGATGCGGAATACCGTAAAAGCTTCGGTGATTTGCAGTATCTCACCCGCATACGTACCGACTCCACTGAAATCAGCTATGATGAAAAGCTGAAGAAATATTTGGATTCAATCCTCCTTGACGACGAAACCATAAAAAGGGTACAGGACGCCTTCGATGCCTATATCTTTTTGAGCTATCGCAAAAAGGACAGAATTTATGCTCAGGAATTGATGCGCCTTATCCACAAAACCGAATTTTGCCGTGATATAGCAATCTGGTACGATGAATTTCTCACTCCCGGCGAGAATTTCTACGATTCTATCAAGGCGGCCTTGGAAAAAAGCGATATTTTCGTTTTGGCGGTAACCCCCAATCTGTCCAACGAGAAAAATTATGTTATGACCACCGAATATCCTATGGCCAAGGCGATA
>JAZSDB010000059.1:0-4399 GCA_045530975.1 Eubacteriales bacterium | reverse complement strand
ACGATTCGATATCGCGGTGAGGGAATTGCAAATTTGTTGCTCACTGCAACGCGAAGGTAAAAAAGGAGGGGAATAAGATGGATGGTAATTATTTAGATTTGGCATCGGTAATATATTTAACAAAGGATAACAGCAGGTTTTACACCACCGCCAACGGATTTCCCGCTATGGAGGCGGTGCTGCCAAAAATCGGCGACGATTTGGAATCGGAGCAGGACAGTACCCCCGTTAAGCAGGATTTGGGCAGAGTGTTTTTCCACCGCTGTTTCCCCTTTGAAACTCCCGATGAATATATATCCGTTCTCAATAAGGACGGCAGGGAATATGCAATGATAAGGCGTTTGTCCGACCTTGCGCCCGAGGACAGAGAGATTGTTCGGAAGGAGCTGGACAGAAAGTATTTGTGCCCTGTTATCGAAAGGATTTTGGGCTTGAAGGAGAAGCTGGGCTATTCCTTCTGGACCGTGCAGACAGATAGGGGCGAGATGGCCTTTTCGATGCACGATACTTACCGAAATATCGCCCGTGTGGGCAACGGTATGCTTATTATCACCGATGTGGACGGCAACCGTTACAAAATCAACGATTACGAAAAGCTGGACAGAAAGAGCTTTAAAAAGATAGAGCTGTATTTGTAATATGAAAAAAGAAAACCCTCAAAAGGCAGTGGCAAGGGCTATAAAAGAGAAGCTCATTGCCGCCTGCAAAAACGAAAAAGCGTATATTTTTCCCTACGACCTGACCTTTGATAATAAGCAGGCCGTGGGCTTGTGCGCTCTTTCGGAGGGAAAGCTGTATTTTCTGGATACGGGAAGCGAGGAGATAAGGGAATATCTGCTTTCCGATATGGGTGAAATCCGCTTTGTGAAGAATTGGGGCTGTGCCTCGCTGGAAACCGAGATAGAGGGCGAGGATGTGGAGCTCTGCCGATGCGAAATGCGAATGGAAAACTTTTTGCGTGCGGCATCCAAAAAGCTGGAGGCGGCGAGAAACGGCAGAGATATACCCAATCCCCGTATACCCCGCTGTCCCAAGTGCGGAAGGCCCTATATAAAGGGCAGTACGGTGTGCCGTCATTGCCTTAATAAAACCCAGATGTTCAAGCGTCTTTTGCCATATATGAGGCCTCATATATGGAAGCTTTTGCTTATCACCCTGCTTTTGATGGGTATTTCCGCCGCAGCAGTGGTGCTTCCCTTGGTAAACAAGGAAATCATAAACGAATATATTGCCGCATCTCCCATTCCGCAGGATAAAAGCGGATTTGTGTGGCTGGTTATCGCTATGGCCTGTCTCGGCTTGCTTACTGCGGTCTTTGACAGCGCAAGAAGATTGGTGCTTTCCAATGTTTCCCGAGATATGATAATTCAGCTTCGTGACGATGTTTACAAGAAAATTCAGGAGCTTTCGCTTTCGGGACTTAACCGTATAAGCGCAGGCGAGCTTATACAGAGGGTTTCGGGCGATACCAATGAGCTGAGGGAATTTATTACTTGGCTTGTGCCCGATTTGGTGCGGCAGGCCATCACCTTAAGTGCCGTGCTGGCGATGCTTTTTGTGATGAACTGGAAGCTCACCCTTTTGATAGTTTTCCCCGTGCCTTTGTTGGTTTTGATGTTCAGGTTTCTGCATAGATATACCAGAAAGCTGTATCACCGCCAGTGGCAGGTGGAAAGCGATGCGGGCACCTTGATGCACGATGTATTTTCGGGTATGCGAGTGGTAAAAACCTACGGCACCGAAAAGCGAGAGGAAAAGAGATTTGACGAGGCGGCAAAGAAGATTGCCGACATCAGTAAGAAAAACGAGCTCACCTGGAATATGATAATGCCCTTTGCGTCCTTCTTGCTGAGCGTGGGCGAATATGCGGTTTTGTATTTTCTCGGCAGAGAGCTTATCGGCGACCCCTCTATAATCACTTCGGGTAATGCAAATTTTGCCTTGGGTGATTTGGTGCAGTTTGTTTCTTATGTGGCGTTGATTTATCAGCCAATCCGTTGGATGGCCTTTGTCCCCCGCCGTATTTCCCGAGCGGCAGTATCGTTGGCGAAAATTTCCGACGTGCTGGACGAAAAGGGAGAGGGAAGTGATGAGGGAGCTACCGAGGCGGAAATCAAGGGAAATATCCGCTTTGACAATGTTAGCTTCGGCTACGACGACGGCGAATATGTGCTGAACAATATAGACCTTACAATAAACAAGGGCGAAATGGCGGGCTTTGTCGGAAGAAGCGGTGTGGGTAAGACCACAGCGGCAAACCTTGTTTTGCGCCTTTATGATGTTTCCGAGGGCAAATTGACGGTTGACGGCAGGGATGTAAGGGAGATAAACCGTCATACCTATCGTTCGAAGATCGGCGTGGTGTTGCAGGAAACCTTCCTGTTCAACGGTACGATTTACAGCAATATTGCCTATGCAAAGCCGGGCGCTACCCGTGATGAGGTTATCCGTGCGGCAAAGCTGGCAAACGCTCACGAATTTATAATGCGCCAGCCCGACGGCTACAATACTTATGTAGGCGATAGGGGCAGTACCCTTTCCGGCGGTGAAAGACAGCGAATTGCCATTGCAAGAGCTATCCTGAGAAACCCCGAGATACTGATTTTGGACGAGGCCACCAGCTCGCTGGATACCGAAACCGAAAAACAGATTCAGGAGGCCATTCAGCGCCTGTCCGGAGGACGTACCACCATCGCCATTGCCCACCGGCTTTCCACCCTGAGAAATGCTACGAAAATAGTGGTTTTTGAAAAGGGCAGGATAGAGGAAGAGGGCCCTCACGACGAGCTTATGCGCAAGAAGGGCAGGTATTACCGCCTTGTTATGGCGCAAAGACAGGTCAATAAAATGGAAAAACGATAATGGGCCCGATGTAAAATAAGGGCTTTGGGGGGTTACCCCAATCCGATTTATGCGGAGAAATTTATGGTATAAAAAGCTCGGTCAGCGCCGAGCTTTTTTATTGTCGCTATCGCTCTCACTCAAAAACACACGGTTTTTGAGTGGTTTAAGGGATGGATGTTCGCTCGCGCCAAAACGGCGCATAAATGTCCCGTTTTGCAAAACTCATAGGAATGTATATGTTTTGCGGAGAATTGTTTTGTATAGTTCAATCAACGATTCGATATCGCGGAGATGCACATACAAATCTGTACTTAACTACAACGCGTTTTAAAAAACGATATCGCGGAGAGGGAATTGCAAGTCTGTACTTCAACGTACCGCGTTTTAAAAAAGTTTTGCGAGCTTTTTCAAAAGCGGAAGTAATTCCTCTTGCAATGGCGGAAAAAATAGTGTATAATATGATGACTTTATATGTTTGGTAAATAAAATCGGAGGATTTTGATATGAAGAACACCGAAAAAACAATGGACAAGCTGGTTGCGCTTTGTAAGGGCAGGGGCTTTATTTTCGCAGGAAGCGAAATATACGGCGGCCTTGCAAATACCTGGGACTACGGCCCTCTCGGCGCAGAGCTTAAGAATAATATCAAGCGTGCTTGGTGGAAAAAGTTTGTACAGGAAAACCCCTACAACGTAGGTCTTGATGCGGCTATTCTTATGAACCCTCAGACCTGGGTTGCGTCCGGTCACCTTGGCGGATTTTCCGATCCCCTTATGGACTGCCGTGAATGTAAGGAGCGCTTCCGTGCCGACAAATTGATCGAGGATTGGTGCGCAGAAAACAATTACACCCTCGAAAAGCCCATCGATGCATTTTCTCAGCAGGAAATGAAGGATTTTGTAGAGGAAAAGAACATTAAGTGCCCCACCTGCGGCAAGCACAACTTTACCGATATCCGTCAGTTTAACCTTATGTTCAAAACCTTCCAGGGCGTAACCGAGGATGCTAAAAACACCGTTTACCTTCGTCCCGAAACCGCTCAGGGTATTTTTGTAAACTTCAATAACGTTCAGCGTACCACCAGAAAGAAGCTCCCCTTCGGTATCGGCCAGATCGGTAAGAGCTTCCGTAATGAAATCACTCCCGGTAACTTTATTTTCCGTGTGCGTGAATTTGAGCAGATGGAGCTTGAATTCTTCTGCCAGCCCGGTACCGACCTTGAATGGTTTGAATATTGGAGAAGCTTCTGCCGTGATTGGCTCCTTTCTCTCGGCATTAAGGAGGAAAACCTCCGTCTTCGTGACCACGATCCCGAGGAGCTTTGCTTCTATTCCAAGGCCACAACCGACTTTGAATTCCTCTTCCCCTTCGGCTGGGGCGAGCTTTGGGGCGTGGCCGACAGAACCGATTACGACCTTACACAGCACCAGAACACCTCCGGCGAGGATATGACCTATTTCGATCAGGAAAAGAACGAAAGATACATCCCCTACGTTATCGAACCCTCCTTGGGTGTTGAACGTTCGGTTTTGGCGTTCCTTGTTGACGCTTATGA
>JAZSDB010000115.1:0-2428 GCA_045530975.1 Eubacteriales bacterium | reverse complement strand
CAAGAAATTACAATGCAGGCCGTGCAGAGCAGAAGAAGGCCCCCATTAAGTTCCGTATCGGTCACCCCGACGATCCTAATGTAGGCGTACTCTTCGATGCTTCCGATAAGAGATATTGGACTCCCGAAGCAGCACCCTTCTCTCAGGTGTTCCTGCTTGACAGAATTCCCGGTGTTGACGGTATAGAAGCTCACGATATTATTCTTGCAAACTCTCTTTATACCATTCTTTGTACCGATATCGGTTCTCAGTTCGACAGCGAATTCTCCAACCACGAGTTGCTCCGTTCTCAGAACAACGGCAGCAATGCAATCTATGCAGGTATTTCTACCTCTCAGATTAAGTTCCCCACCGATACCATTCTCGATTACATCGCTCATGAAAAAGCTTTGGAAGCCTGCGACAAGGAGTGGATGCTCCTCCACCGTAAGGTTGAAAAGAAGCTTCGTGATAAAGAACGTCAGCTTAAAGAGCTTGGCAAGCCCTTCTATCTCGAAGATGGCGAATATGCTAAGATCGTATTGGAAGCATATGACGAATTTGAAGAAAATGGCAGCTGCGAAAATCTGACAGCCATTATTAACAGAGGTATCGCTGAATATGATAAGGACAAGAGAAGATTGCCCTTGAGCACCGTTGTTGATAATTACGTGAAGAACATAAGAATCAATCTTAACAGTAAGATTCCCGGCGTTGATTCTGCAGAACAGAATATCATTGCCACTATTAAGATCAACCCCAAGAACAAGTCCAAGCAGACCCCTGCCGTTTTGAAGAAGGATAAGATTGAGGTTTGCACCAACACCCTGCTTCCTTACTTCAAAAAGTGCGTGGAAGAAATCAAGCGTGTAGCATCCAGCTCTGCAGAAGCAATTATTACTTTGGACAAGCGCGATAAGGATTTTGCCGAAAGCGAATGGTCCCTCCAAAATCACATTCTCTCCAGCAACAAGGGCGGTAAAAAGTTTATTCATCCTGTTGCCGCACTTATCCAGCTCTGCTACTTCAGAAGAGCACTGCTTAAGGAAATAGGCACCGTAGAGGAAGCAAAGAGAGGTTCTTGGCCTCAGCTCACTCAGAGAGTTGTAGATCAGCTTCCCGCTAATTTGATTAAGGTTGCATCCGATTTCAACCCCAATGAAAAGGGCTCCGGCGACGACAAGAAGTCCAGCAGCAAGGTTAAGCGCAATTCCGTAAGATTGGATAAGAGCTTCTATCTTAAGAGAGGCGACACCCGTTTCAATGACATAGACAGTATGGAAAACCTTGATAAGGTTAAATCTGATGTTAATGCGGACCGTACCGTACTCAGAGCAGACGCTCTCAGCACCCTGTACAATATTCGCAGCAGCGCTCAGGCACAGCTGAGAAGAAGAGTATTGGCAGTTGTAGCTGAAAACGTTGATATTCTTATCGAAAAATACCGTTCCTTCTTCACTCGCTTTGAAAAGGAAAAGGAGGATCTGAAGGAATCCGTTAAGGACGTTAAGGGCCGTGACGCAGGTATCGTCGGCGGTGTTATCAACGTTTACTCTTCTGTTGCCGATAAAGAAGCCATCTACGAAAAGGTTAGAGAAGAAGGCGGCCCCGCAACCGAAAAGGACGTTACCGAAATGGATAACGTAGTGGGACGCGGTGTATATGAAACCGTTTACAATTCTGCTGTTGCCGCAAAATCCAGAGATGAAAACTGGAACGATAAGGATTCCAGCGCATATCGTGATATCTTTGGCAATATGATCTCATCTTACCGTGAATTTATCGGCAAGTCCGATGCTTACCTTAATATTGCAAGCTGCAACGTATTGGAAGCTTTGATAGAATCCAGCGGTGACAGACCCGATTCCTCTGCCGCCGAAGCTAAATTGAAGGAAATCTTCAGCAACGCTCAGGAAAAAGCCAAACCCTCCCTTAAGGTTACCGAGGGCGGCAACTATGGTGATTTGGTTCGTCCTTCCACCATTACCGTATTTATGGTTTCCGTAAATACCGCTCGCTATATCAAGAAGCACGCAAGTGAATTCGGTCTCCGTCTCCCCGATGACCAGACCAACGAAAAAACCGTTGTAAGCTCCTGCACAGAGCAGTTTGTACGTGATTATTCCGGTAACACCGGCGCAAGAGTTACTATCGTTGACAGTATTCCCGATAATATGCTCTACTGTACCGGTGAAATTATGGATATCACACCTCTTCGTATTCCTAAGTTTGATGAGCTTAGCAAGAATGAAGAAGAGAGAAGACAGGAGGTTAACGAATACGGTCTTGACGAGCTCGAAAAGGCCGATGCCGAAACCAAGGAAAAGGGCAAGGACAGCGGTAACCTTTATTACAGATGCTACTGCGAAGCATTGAGAAACAGCAAGAAGTATGATACCGATATGTGGAATCCTCACATCGGTAACAACCTCCATAAGCGCGGTTACCT
>JAZSDB010000004.1:0-3833 GCA_045530975.1 Eubacteriales bacterium | reverse complement strand
TGACCTGCTGCAACACCAAATACGAGGAATACGATGAAAATACCGAGCAGGGCGCATCCGGAAACGCAAAGACCCATTACGGAACCACCCTTGAAAGCAACCTTCAAGGTGCCGGGAAGGGATTTGGTGGTACGTGCAGTGTTGGTAACACGTACGTTTGCGTAGGTAGCGATTTTCATACCTACCCAACCTGCGGAAGCACTCATAATCGCACCGATAAGGAATGCAACAGCAGAAGACCAGGAAATGATGAGAGCAAGCAAGATAGCAACTGCCGCAGCAACGAAAGCTACAATCTTGTACTCATAGGTAATGAAGGCATTTGCACCCTCGCGGATTGCAGCAGCAATTTCCTGCATACGGGGGTTACCTTCTTCGAGTTTCTTGACAGAGAAAAAGTTGAAAGCTGCATAAGCGAGACCGCCGAGAGCCGCAACAATTACCAAGCCAAGGACGAGTTTGAAGTCCATAATCTGACCCTTTCATATTTTTTCGGCTTTTAGCCGTTTTGTATTGATTATGCGCTGTGCATCGATCTGTTTTCAGGTATTTGAAAACCAATGCCCACACTTCGCACGCTACATATTATATTTATATAGCGCAATGCTGTCAAGCGAGAATTAACAAAAAATTCTTTTTTGTAACAAATGGCAAAAAAACGGTAAAGATTTCACAAAAACCGATAAATTTGCCAAATCTTTACCAAAGGGGAGGCGAAAAAATAAAGTGGGAGGGATTGTGGTTTTTGTAATTGACTTTTTATGTGCGGTGTGGTAAATATATTAATAGAAAATAAATTTTCCTCGAAAAGGAGAAAATAAAATGACTCTTATTCCCCAACCCAAAAAATTAAAGAAGACCGGCGGCACCCTTTCGGTAGCAAACCTTAAGATCGTGCTTACCGCAAAATGCGATTACCGTATTTTCAAGGCGGCACAGACTCTGGCTTCCGAAATTTACGATGCAACCGGTAACGATCCCGTTATCACCAAGGTTCTCGGTGCACCCTGCTGCTGCGGCAAAATCCTTATCGACTGCCTCAACAAGAAAACCGAGGGCTACAAGCTTTCCGTAAACGAAAAGGGCATTTCCATCCTCGGCGATTCTCTTGCAGGCGCATTTTACGGTATTCAGACTCTCCGTCAGATGCTCGACACCTGCGGTGAGGACATCGAATGCTGCGAAATCGAGGACAAGCCCGATATGAGCTACCGCGGATTCTATCACGATGCATCCCGCGGCAGAGTTCCCAATCTTGACGGCGTGTTCAAGATGATAGATTTCCTTGCTTACTACAAGCACAATTCCTACCAGCTTTACATCGAGCACACCTTTGAATTCAAGGAATATGAGGGTATCTACAAGGCCTTCGGCTATATGACCGCCGAGGAAATCCTTGAAATCGATCAGTACTGCTATGATAATTTCGTGGACTTCGTTCCCTCCCTTTCCTCCTTCGGTCACCTTTTCCGTTTGCTGGAAAGCAAGAAGTATCACGACCTCTGCGAGCTTGACAGCTTTGAGCAGACTCTCAACCCCTGGCACAACTTTATGCTTCACCACACCATCAATGCCAGTGATGACAGAAGCTTCGATATGGTAAAATCCCTTATCGACCAGTACGTGCCCCTCTTCCGCAGCAAGTATTTCAATATCTGCTGCGATGAAACCTTCGATATCTGCAACGGCAAGAATGCAGGCAAGGATAAGGGTGAGCTCTATCTCGACTTTACTCTTAAGATTATCGACCACCTTAAATCTCTGGGCAAGACCGTTATGATGTGGGGCGACGTTGTTCTCAATCATCCCGAAACAATGGAACGCTTCCCCGACGATATGATTATGCTCAACTGGACCTACGATGCAAACCCCGTTCTCGAAAATGTAGAGAAGTTTGCCGCTCAGCGCTTCGGTCAGATCGTTTGTCCCGGTACCAGCTGCTGGAACCAGTTCTGCGAATGTGTCGGCTACGCAGAGCAGAACATCAGCAAGATGGTTCAGAAGGGCGGCGAATGCAAGGTTATGGGTATGCTTAACACCTCTTGGGGTGACTACGGCGCAGTTTGTCCCATGTCCTGCACCCTTTACGGTGTTGTTCTCGGCGGCGCTCTCGCCTGGAACCGCAAGACCAAGGTTATGTGCGAAAAGTTCGACAAGGCAGTTTCCGAGCTCGTTTACGGCGATCCCACCGGAGAAACCGTTAAGCTTATCCGTGAATTTGACGGCTATGAGCGTATCCTCAACTGGGGTCAGTTCACCAATGCCTTCTTCGATAACCGCTTCTCCACCTGGGGCGATACCTCTATGCCTACCGATGCGGCTCCCTTCATTACAAATGCCGAAAACTGCTTCAAGCTTGCAGAAAAATTCCGTAAGCTTCCCGTTCAGTCCGACCTCACCTGCGATCTCCGCATAATGGCAGAGGGCGAAGCAATCATCAACCTCCGTGTGGCAAACCTTATCGACGGTACCACCGTTGTGGATGAAGCCGTTGTTGAAAAGTGGGTAGAGCGTTATACCGAATCCTGGCTCCGTGACGATAAATACGGCGAGCTGGATGCAGTTGTTGCCGTTATGCGCGGTAAAAAGTTCGATTATAAGTACCTCCTCACCAATGCATAAATTATAAATTAAAAAAGGGGAGAGGCAGCTCTCCTCTTTTTCATATTCCCCTGATATTTTCCGAAAAGAGGCCCCTTATGTCCTATTTATATGACCTTCATGTTCATTCAAAGGAATGCAGCGGCTGTGCCGCCAGCGATGTAATATCTCAGATCGATGCCTGCCGTGATTTCGGCCTGAGCGGATTTGTTCTCACCAACCATTTCCTTACGGGAAATAACTGTGTTCCCGCAGAGCTCCCCTGGGAGGAAAGGGTGAAATATTATTGGGATACCTATCTCAAGGGGAGAGAATACGGCGATAAAATCGGCTTTGACGTGCTTTTCGGCATCGAGCATCATTATTACGATGCGCAGGAGATTTTAATCTATGGCATCGATTACGATTTTCTGGCCTCCAACCCCGATTTATGCCAAATCTCGCCGGAGGAGGTGTGCCAAAGAGTGCACGAGGTCGGCGGATTTGTGTCCCACGCTCACCCCTTCCGCTCCAGAGGTTATATCCCCGAAAACCCCGAAAGGATGGACTTTTCCTATCTGGACGGGATAGAGGTTTACAACGGTGCAAACAGGGAAGCGGAGGATATGAGGGCGGAGGAGCTGTGTCGGGAATTGGGGCTTATGCCCACTGCGGGAAGCGATCTCCATTACGATAAGCATATCGGTGTTATCCCAACCGGCGCAATGGAATTTCCCTTCCGTATACGCACCTCCGAGGACCTTGTTCTCGCGCTGGAATGCGGTGTGGGCAGGGTTTGGCATAAGGGCGAAAGATATTTTAAATAAATCTTCAAGAGGCCTGTTATGAAAAGAAAATGGTTATATATCTGCTTTTCGGTGATTCTTTTGGCTATGCTGGCTTTTTGCATTTTCAGGTGCTGTGTCAGCATTGAAAGGGCAAGGGAATTAACCGATTTGGGCGCTTCGGGAATAGACTTTTTAGAGTCGGTAATGGAACGCAATACGGTTGTCATAATGTTTGTGATTTTTGTGGCGGCGGAAACCGATTGCTATTTCTGTGCCAAGCATCTTATAATCCCCGACGAGGGTGTGGATTTGCATAACAATAAGGCAAATCTGATTTCGATGATAGCGTCGATACTCATAATGTTATCAACGGTTTTCACGATTATCACCTGGGCGGAAATTTTCGTATATATAATTCCGGGTTGGATGCTCCTTTATGGAATTTTTCGGGTTGCTTATTTTATA
>JAZSDB010000172.1:0-1798 GCA_045530975.1 Eubacteriales bacterium | reverse complement strand
CTCCGACTTCTCGGTGGGATCATAACGATCAAAGTAAATGGATTTGATAAGGAAATAATCGAACATATCGAAGGAACCATCGCCGTTGATGTCGCCGTCCATATCGGCATATTCGCTTCTTTGAAGAACAACCTTATCGGTTTTGAGAACAGTTCCGTCTTTATATGTGATTACACAGCCGTAGGTATTTTCCTCCAGAGCCATAAAGGTTCGCTTATTGGCACCCTCGATAGGTGTGAACACGTCGGTATTCTCGAGAGTTACCTTTACTGTAAGGGGCTCGGTAAAGGTTTTGTATACATAGAAGCTACACTGAGTATCACGGGATGCGGTAAACTCATATTGTCCGTTTTCATCCATATAAATATTGGGGCCCAATCCATTCCATATCATATCCTCATAAAGAGGTCCGTTAAACTCGAAGGAAATAGTTTCGCCCTTCTTAACAGTGATGTCAAAGAGTCCGAGCTGATATAAATGAGAATCCACATACTGGTAATAGGATTCAAAGGAATCGGTACACATAACGTAGCAGTTGTCTTCGCCGAAATCATCGGTCAAGGACAGGTCACGGGTTTGGGAATTTGATTTATTGTAATCATTAAATATAACCCACGTAAAGCCCTCGGGCACGTCTACATACCAATAATCAGTATTGTCAATCTGAGTCATAGGTGTTCCCGGCCAATCCGTTGCAGAGATATATTCGGAAGTATTATTGAAGAAGAATGCATTTACAGATTGGAAATCGGTATCGGTTTGGCAAAAATAAATGCGGTTGGGAACCTTTCCGTAATCGCTGTTTGTATGATGGGACTGCTCGACGGGAGTCCAGAGCCCTGTGGCTGCATCGTAGGTGGATTTGAACTGCCCCTCCTGACTGGCGTGAAGCTCTGTGGAGGGGATGGCGTCCTTATCGGTTACCAACTTATCACCAACGTGAACTGTACCCCACTGATAGGATTTTACATCGGTATCAAAGGTAACGGTTACAGAGGAATCAACCGCAGAGGGCTGTCTGATAATTCCGTAGCCGTGTTCATATTTTTCGGACCAAAGCTCGGTTCCGTCCTTATAGGTAATCTTACAGCAATATTTTTCCTTAAATGCAGTATTTGAGAGAGCTTTATCGGTTTCGTCTTCGATGGGAAGCTCGGTTACGGTATATGCGCTTACCCTTACCTTCAAATCGGTTGTGGGGGCTTCGATGATAACTCTGTACAAGCCGTCATCGGATACGCCGATAACAGATTGACCGTTTTCGTCAATGTAGGTGCTTGTTGCCATATCTGTATCCAGATTGGAGATCCAAACAGTGGTTACTTCACCGCCCTCAACGGTTACGGTGACAATATCATCCGCATAAAAATATTTGTCAAATACCCACATAACCGAATCGCCCTGACCATCGTACTCTATATAAGGAATCCAGGAGGATGTGGTATTATCATAGGTGCCGTGTTTTATAATATTCTTGGTAGTATCGGTAATATCGATATTATCCATACCGTCCTTATACCACTGATAGGATTTTACATCCTGTGGATAGGTGACCTTGACGGAGGGATTGGAAATCGAGGGCTGACGTGTTATCGCATATTCGCCCGCAATCACATTGGATTTTACGGCTTCATCACCACGGCTAATCAAGCAATAATAGTGTTTTCCAAATTCAACATTGGAAAGCTTTTTCTTGGTTTCGCCGTCGAGAGCTTCAAAAAGATGAGTGCTTCCGTAGGCAATGAGGGTTATATCTTCTACATATTCGGCATAGACATAGCAAGTCGGATCGTAGCCA
>JAZSDB010000249.1:0-3557 GCA_045530975.1 Eubacteriales bacterium | reverse complement strand
ACGACATGGCTACGATCCGACTTCGTGAGCTTGGCATTATAAAATCCGAAGGCGACGACGGGATTTACAAGTACCGTTTGAAGGAAGACAAGGAAATTAATCTTCTGGACAACAAATTTTATTCTATTCTGAAGCAGACGGTTGCATCGGTTGCAGGTGCCAACAATCTTGTGGTGGTGAAAACCTATGCAGGTATGGGCTCCGCCGCAGGTGCCGCCTTCGATTCTCTCCACGAAGAGGGGGTAATCGGCACTCTCGCAGGCGACGATACCCTGCTTATCATCACCTCCGACAACACCAGCGCCGAAAAGGTTACCGAAAAGCTTAAGGAAATTTTGGGTTAATTATATGTTACTTTCCGTTTATATCGAAAACATAGCCCTTATAAAACGACTCAGCTTGGAGCCGTCGGGCGGCTTTTGCGCTTTTACGGGCGAGACCGGCGCAGGAAAAAGCATTATAATAGATTCGCTCGGGCTTTTATGCGGTGCAAGAAGCGATAAGGAAATCATCCGTACCGGCGAAAACGAAGCGCTGGTAGAGGGTATTTTTACCGTTGACGACAAGGCCACCGCAGAGCTGCTGCAGGAAATGGAAATAGAGCCCGAGGAGGACGGCAGTATTACCGTCACAAGACGTATTTCCCGTGACGGACGCTCCGGCGCCAAAATTAACGGAAGAAATGTGCCCCTTTCCCGCTTGAAGAGCGTGATGGCACAACTTTTGTCCATACACGGACAGCAGGACACACAGGCCTTTGCCGACAGAGAAAGACAGCTCTATATGCTGGATTCCTTTGCGGATAACGGCAAGCTTTTGCAGAGCTATCGCAGTGTTTATGATGAATACAGGACGGTTTTTGCCAAGCTGGAGGATTTGCGCAACGGCGACAAGGAGCGGGAATTCCGCTTGGATATATTGCGCTTCCGCATAAATGAGCTTAGAAATGCCGATATTAAATCAGGCGAAAAGGCGGAGCTTGAAAGCGAGCGCAAGCGCCTTGCCAATGCCGAAAAGATTGGGGCAAAATCGGGCAATACCTACGACCTGCTTTACGGACGTGACGGCTCGGCGGCCGAAAATCTCTCCTCTGCCTGCCGTGAGCTGGAGGCACTGACCGAAATAATCCCTGAATGCAATGAATTGTATGAGCGTCTGGAAAGCGCAAAATACGAGATTATAGATATTGCCGAAACGGTAAAGGGCTTTGCGGAAAATGACGGAGAAAACACACAGGCGCTTCTCGACCGTTGCGAAAGCCGCTTGGAGCTTATAAAGAAGCTGGAAAGCAAATTCCGTGCCGATGCAGACGATTTCCCTGCCCTTTTGCAGGAATGGGAGGAAGAGCTGGGCATAACCGAAAACAGCGAGGAAGAAATTAAAAAGCTTGAAGCTCGCTTGGAAAAGCTAAAGCACAAGCTGGCACTTGAGGGCAAATCCCTCAGCGACAGCCGTAAAAGGGCGGCAGAGCTTCTCTGCACAAGGATGACCGAGGAGCTTTGCGAGCTGGATATGCCGGGAGTTCGCTTCGAGGTGGATTTCCAAGACAAGGAATACACAGCCAACGGCTGTGACGATGCCGAATTTTTGATAAGCGCCAACAAGGGTGAATTACCCAAGCCCATGGCAAAAATCGCATCAGGCGGTGAGCTTTCCCGTATAATGCTCTGCCTGAAATGCGTATTTGCCCGCAGTGAGGCCATCGGCACCTTGATTTTCGATGAAATCGACACCGGCGTTTCCGGCAGTACGGCAGAAAAGATTGGTATTCGTCTGAAAAAGGCCTCCGACGGAGGAAAAACACAGGTTATCTGTGTTACCCACTCCGCCATTCTTGCGGCCAAGGCCGATGCCCACTACAAGATTTCCAAAAAGGAAACCGAGGGGCGCACCGTTACCAACGTGGAGGCGCTGGATTATGAGGGACGCCGTAATGAGCTGGCAAGAATTCTTGGCGGTATGAACATTACAGAAACCGTATTGAAGGCGGCTGACGAGCTTTTAAGTAATGGATAAAAGAAGAATTGCGGCAACGGTTTTTGCCGTTGCCTCCATACTTTTTACTATATTTATATTTTCCAATTCCGCAAAGGTAGCCGAGGAATCTGCAAAGCAAAGCGGAGGAATTGTGGAGACAGTTATGGGATTTCTGCATAATCGGGGTATTGATATAACCGTTGATACCCTTTCCTTTATTGTGCGCAAGCTGGCCCATTTTGCGGAATATTTCATTTTGGGCACCGCCGTGGGCAGTGCTGTATATTTATGGAGCGGAACCAAAAGCAAGCTGTTATATTCACCTGCTTACTGCACCCTTGCGGCGGTAATTGATGAATTTGCAATCCAGGGCAACACAGCAGGCCGTTCAGCCGAAATCAGGGATTGCTTTATCGACCTTGCGGGAAGCATTTGCGGGATATTGTTCCTATTATTTATAATATACTGTGCAAAAAGATATAAAAGCAGACAAAACGAAAACATTTAAGGCAGGCAAAAAATGACAAATTACGACATTCACATACACACCCACCTTTCCTCCTGCGGAGCAAAGGATGCCTTTATGGCAGATTATATAAATGCCGCCTCCCGGCTGGGCTTGACCACCGTTGGATTTACAGACCACGCCTGGGACAGCAATATTCCCGGAGCATCCTCCTGGTATGCACCGCAGGATTACAAGCGTCTGGAGGCACGCCGTGAGGAGCTTAAGGCCATCGACACCAAGGGCATAAAGGTGCTTTTGGGCGCAGAGGGTGAATTTGCAAACCTTCTTCTGGGCTTGGGAGAGGAGGGTGCAAGCTATGTCGATTATATCATCGTGCCCCATTCACACACCCACATGAGGGGATATGTTTTGCCCTCCGACTGTGTAGGCGACCCTAAAAAGCACGCCCTTTATCTTTTAAAAAGCTTTATCGCTCTCTGCACCCACAAGGACAGAAATCTGTATTTCGGCATTGCACACCCAATGTATCCCATCGGTGACGATGCCCAATATACCGAGCTTTTATATTCTCACATTACCGACAATGACCTTCAGGAATGTGCCATCGCCGCCAAGGAGGCAAATCTTGCTCTGGAAGCAAACCTTTCGGTGCTGAAAAAGATACCGCCCGAAAGCGGCAAGAGCTTCTGTTACAGAAGGTTCTTTGATGCCTGCAAGCGGGCGGGATGCGATTTCTTTATGGGCAGCGATGCTCACAGCATAAATGCAATGATTTCAAATCACAGCGCAAGCAGTGAGCTGATTTCCGCAGTGGGCTTGGAAGAATCCGATTTCACATCTGCACTACGCCGTATATGCAACGGGTAAATTCCTCCAAAGCACGGGTACGGTCACGGTAGACGGTGGCTCGCTCCTTGTACCAACGCTCCGTCAGGCATTCTATGGCCTCCGGAGAGCGGTAAACAAAGAATTGGTTGATAACGTCACGGTGATAGTCGGTAAGGGCGTCCATTCCCTTCTCTATCTTGGCCAAATCACGTTCAACTATGCTTTTGCGGAAACGGCAGTCCTCCAAATCTACCAATATATTGATAAGCCGATCCTCATACAG
>JAZSDB010000016.1:0-8115 GCA_045530975.1 Eubacteriales bacterium | reverse complement strand
GTACCGCTTTGAACATAAAGCATAACCTGCTTTATGGCGGAGCGGAAGGAATAAGCATCGGAGCTGCCGTGGGCCTTTATAACCGGCTTGGCAAGTCCCAAAAAGGGAGCTCCGCCGTATTCCGACGGGTCAAGACGCTTTTTAAGCTTTTTGGTCTGCTTTAAGGTGAGGGCACCGCCCAACATAGAAACGGGGCCTGCCTTGAATATACCTTTAATGGATTTGGACATAAATTTGCCCATTCCCTCTATAAGCTTGAGGGTAATATTGCCGGTAAAGCCGTCACACACAAGCACATCGCACTGTCCGAAGGGAACACCCTTACCCTCACAGTTGCCCACAAAATTCACGGTGCTGTCCTCGGAGAGCAGCTTGTATGTATCCACCTGAAGGGGATTTCCCTTGTGGGGCTCGGTACCGTTATTGAGAAGAGCCACACGGGGAGCTTCTATGCCCAGCACATTTTCGGCATAGATAGAGCCCATACGGGCATAAAGCTGTAAAACCTCGGGAGTGGCATCCAGATTGGCACCGCAATCCAAAAGTATGAAGGGCTGTTCAAGGGGAATTACAGAGCCCAATGCGGCACGGCGTATACCCTTTACACGGCGGATAATAAGAGATGCGGCGGTAAACAGCGCACCTGTATTGCCTGCACTGACAACCGCATCGGCCATACCGTCACGGCAGAGGGTAACTGCCTTTACCAAGGTGGAATCCTTCTTTTCCTTCATAACCACAGCAGGGTCATCAGTCATTTCAACCACGGAAAGCCCTGTTTCGGTGCTTACGTTGGCAGGAAGAGGAGGAAGGGCCTTTACGGCCTCCTCGGTTCCCACAAGGATTATATTTATTTCCTGTTCAAATTCCTTTGCGGCAGACAGCGCACCCGTTGCAAGCTCGCTTGCGGGGTTATCGCCGCCCATTATATCTACTGCTACGGTTATCTTCATTTACCTTCGCTCCATCCGCATTCATTTTTGCAATAATAAAATTCACGGTTCTTTTTCTTCAATACCGCCGCGTTGCACTTGGGGCAACGGCGCTCGGTAGGAATATCCCAGGAGGAAAATCCGCATTCGGGGTAATCCTCGCAGGCGTAATAGGTTTTTCTGCTCTTGGTCTGCTTTATCATAATACGCTTACCGCAATCGGGACAGGTAACACCGCTGTCACGTCGGTAGGGCATTGTGGATTTACATTCGGGGTAATTACGGCAGGCAAAGAAATTGCCGTGGGGGCCCTTACGGAGAACCATATCATCGCCGCACTTGGGGCATTTTTCATCGGCAATAACCTCGGTCACCTTTTTATCGTCGGTCACCTCGGGTGCCGCCGTATCTATACGCTTGGTATTTTTACAACGGGGATAATTGGGGCAGGCGGCAAATTTGCCGAAGCGTCCCGATTTTTCTATCATCACGGCACCGCACTTTTCGCAGATAATGCCGGTTTCAACCTTGGGAATTTCCACACGCTCGGTGCCCAGAGTGGATTCCGCCTCCTCCAGCTGTACCTTGAAGTGGCCGTAAAAATCGTAGAGAACATCGATATACTGAGCGGTGCCCGCTTCGATTCTGTCCAGGTCCTCTTCCATATTTGCGGTGAAGTTGTAGTCCACCACGTGGGAGAAGGATTTTATCATCATGGAGGTGGTCACCCTGCCCAATTCTGTAGGAGCAAGGTATTTGCCCTCTCTGCGGATATAGCCGCGGGAGATAATGGTTGTAATGGTGGGGGTGTAGGTAGAGGGTCTGCCGATACCCTTATCCTCCAGCACCTTTACCAGAGAGCCCTCGGTAAAGCGAGAGGGGGGCTGAGTAAACTTCTGGTCGGGCTCTATTCCCTCTGCGGTAACACGCTCCTTTTCGGAAAGAGGAGGAAGCATTGCAGTGCTTTCTTCCTCGCCGTTTTCCTCGGCAATATCACCGTAAACCGCCGCAAAGCCGGGGAATTTTACGGTGTGACCGTTGGCACGGAAGATATATCCGTTGGATTCGATATCCGCAGTAACGGTATCCACAAGCTCGGGAGCCATCTGCGATGCAATAAATCTGTCCCAGATAAGCTTATAAAGCTTGTATTGGTCGGTACCGATTTTACCTCTGAGCATTTCGGGAGTGATAGAGGGGTCGGTGGGACGGATTGCCTCGTGAGCATCCTGAACATTCTTCTTCAGCTTGTAAACATTGGGGGTCTTGGGATAATAGCTTTCGCCGTAAAGGGAGAGAATTACATTCTTTGCCGCTTCACGGGCTTCATCGGAGATACGGAGCGAATCGGTACGCATATAGGTAATAAGACCGTGGGTGCCCTTTTCACCGATATTAACACCCTCGTAAAGCTCCTGCGCTATAAGCATTGTCTTCTGTGACTGGAAGGAAAGCTTACGGTTGGCATCCTGCTGAAGGGTGGAGGTTATAAAGGGAGGAGCGGGACGGCGTGTTTTCAGGGCCTTCTTTACCGATGCGACCACAAAATTATCCTTATCGATGCCCGAAAGTACAACCTTTACATCGTCCTCACAATGAAGCGATGCCTTTTTTCCGTCCTTGCCGAAATACTTTGCCTTGAACATCTCGCCCGCGGAGGTATGGAAAATACCACTGATAACCCAGAATTCCTCGGGCACAAAGGATTCTATTTCCTGCTCTCTTTCGACGATAATGCGGGTGGTAACCGACTGCACTCTGCCTGCCGAAAGTCCGTTTTTGATATGCTTCCAGAGGAAGGGGCTTATTTTGTAGCCCACCAGACGGTCGAGAATTCTTCTGGTCTGTTGGCTGTTGACCAGATTCATATCTATATCACGGGGGTTTTTGATTGCCTCTTTAAGAGTGTTCTTTGTAATCTCGTTAAAGGTTATACGCTTTGTCTTGGAAGGGTCCAGCCCCAAAACCTTTGCAAGGTGCCAGCTGATGGCCTCGCCCTCACGGTCAGGGTCGGCCGCAAGAAAAACTCTGTCGGCGGCCTTGGCTTCCTTTTTCAGCTCATTGATAAGCTCACCCTTGCCCCTGATGTTTATATATTGGGGTTCGAAATCGTTATCTATATCGATACCCAGCTTACTTTTGGGCAGGTCACGCACATGGCCCTTGGAGGCCTTTACCTTATATCCTTTACCCAAAAAGCCCTTTATGGTATTGGCCTTATGGGGTGACTCTACTATTACCAGTGTGTTCATCGAATTTCTCCTTAGATATACAAAAAAGCTTTACAGTTTACTGAATCTTCCGCCTGCCGAAAGACCGATTTCTCCGCTTATTTCCAGCATAGTCAGCTCTATCATAACCTCCGAAATATCTGCTTTTACGGCAGTGCAAATTTCATCGGCAGACAAAAGCTTACCGCCCGAAAGGGCAGATAAAATCCTTTGCGAAAGGGCAGAAGATAAATCTATTTCCGCAACGTCACGGGGCTGTTCCTTCTTTTCTTCCCTTGACGTCTTTGTTTCCTGTTTTACGGTTTTCTCTTTTACGGTTGCCTTTTCAACCTCTTTCCCCTCGGCCTTATGCCTTTCGGGCATAGCGTTGCCGTAGGAGCGCAGCTTTTCGGTTGCGGAGGGCTCGTAGGGCTTTGTTGCTTCGGGATATTCCAGCAACAGAGGAGCAAGAATATCACGAGGGTCTGTGGCTATTGCCACACCTGTTTTTATAAGTGTATTTGTACCTGCATTGGCAGCACCTATATCGCCGGGGACAGCAAAAAGCTTTTTGCCCTGCTTGACGGCGCAGCGTGCGGTTATCAGCGAGCCGCTACCCTCCCCTGCTTCGGTAACAATCACAGCATCGCTTATACCGCTTATAATACGGTTTCGATTGGGAAAATCGGCCTTGGTGCGGGGAGCTCCGGGATACATTTCACTGATTACCAGCCCTCGCTTATACAGTGTTTCGAAGGCCTTTACATTTTCCTTGGGATAAATATCACCGATGGGGTTACCCAAAACCGCAACGGTGTAGCCATCAGCCATAACCGCACCCCGATGGGCGGCGGTATCTATTCCCTTGGCAAGACCGCTCACAATGCAAACACCGCTTTTCGCCAGCGTGTATGCAAACCTTTCGGTTATCTCACGGCCGTAATCGGTCATTTTTCTTGTGCCCACAATACCCACACAGGGGATTTTATCGAGCTTGCGCAAATTACCGATTGAATAGAGCACCACGGGAGGATTGTCTATTTTACGAAGGCAATCGGGATAGAACTCATCGTAATAACCGGTAACAGTCACACCCAATGCCTTACAGCGCTTAAGAACCTCATAAGCGGAGGAGGTATCCTTATTCTCAAGGCGCATTATGTATTTTCCCCGCTTTTCACCGAGAAAATCATAGTTTTCGGAGCCGTGCACAGCTTCTATACTGTCATAGCGGGAAAGGACCTCACGGGAAAGAGAGCTCGATATTCCCAGCGCCTGCTGAAGCCAGATATACAGCAATTGCTTTTTCATTAAAGATCCGCCTCCCTTTTTGCTTCCCACATAATAATGGCGGCGGCATTGGCGGCATTGAAGCTTTCGGTTTTGCCCGACATGGGAATAATGGCGGTAAAGCTGCACCTTTCAATAAATTCCGCCTTCAGTCCCTTGCCCTCGTTGCCTATCACAAAGCAATCATCGGGTTTTAAATCAAAACGGCCCAGCTGCCTTGCATTTTCGGTAAGGGCGGTGGCGATAACACGCTTTCCCTGCCCCTGCAATGCTTCAACGGCGGCAATTCCGTCGGGACAGATGTAAAGGGGATTGAAGAAGATTGCGCCCATAGTGGCACGGAGGGTTTTGGATGAATAGACATCCGCACAGCTTCCTGCCAGAATAACATCGCAATCCAATGCGGCGGCGGTGCGCACCACGGTGCCCACGTTTCCGTTATCCTGCAAATCGGACAGCATAACCGATACGCCCTGTATACGGCTTGCAAATTCATCATAGCTTATATCTCTGCCCGCCTTCACGATATGGGGCAGGTAATCCGACAGAGTGAAAATACCCTGAGGCGCCTTTTCCTCGGTGATTTTTTCATATACCTGTTCGGTCAGCTCATAAACCTCGCACCCTGCCTTGGCAATAAGCTGCTCATATTTCACAGCCGCATCCTCACGGACAAAAAGGGCACGGGGGGTCAGCCCTGCACGAAGGTACTCCTCCAAAAGATGAACGCCCTCAAAGAAGAAAAGCTTTTGCTCCTCCCGATTGCGTTTATCCTTTAAAAGAACCAGTGATTTTATTGTGGGATTATTGCGGGATTCGATTCTCTTCATAGCCACCAAAAACAAAAAATCCATACTATAATATTATAATAATAGTACGGATTCTTTTTATTGTCAATATTTTTTTGTACGGATTATCGGATATTAATATTTTTTCGCCAAAAGAATGCGGTCGATTTTTCCGTAATCCTTTATGACGGCAACCTCAAATCCCGATTCTCTCAAAATGCGGCTTACGTCCTCGCACTGATTTATACCTATCTCATAGATAAGTATGCCGTCCCTTTTCAGAATATGGGGCACCAATGCGGTAACCATACGGTAATACTTCAACCCGTCATCACCGCCGTCGAGAGCGGTTTCGGGCTCAAAGCCAACCTGAGGAGAAAGGGTTTGAATATCATCGGTGGGAATGTAGGGAGGATTGCAGATAACCACATCCAAGGGACGCTCGATAATAGAGGCAAGCTCGATATAATCATCCTCATCCAGCGCATCAAAGCGGCGCACCGATACATTCTTCTGCTCGGCAAGATTCTTCTCGGTATAGGGCAGTGCCTTTCTGGAAAGCTCCAGCGCATAACCGCTTACCTTGGGATTTTCTGCGGCAATGGCCTTGGCAATACAACCGCTTCCGCTGCAGATATCGGCAAACAAATCGCCGTCCTTCAAAACACCCAATGCGGCCTTTACGCCGATTTCGGTATCACTGCGGGGGATAAACACACCGTCGCCCACGAAAATCTCGTGACCGTAAAAATTGCATTTACCCAATATATACTGTATGGGCTTTCCCAAGGAAAGCTGGAAAACCGCATTGCTTACAAAGGGATCGATTTCACGGGATACCTCATCATCCAGATGGGCGAGAAGAGTGCCCCTTTCGGTGGAAAGCACCTCGCAGAGAAGCATATCCGCAATAATATCCCCTTCCTCGGGAGAAATCTCGGAAAGCATTTCCTTTAATTTGTTTCTGTATTCTCTAAGCTTCAATTTGGTCCTCCGAAAGCTCTGTTTTCTCGGTATTCTCGGTATTTTCGGTGTTTTCCTCCGAGTCAGACTGCTCCTCGGCTGCTTTCTCCTCTGCCTCCTGCGCCGCCACGCATTCCTCGTAAAAGCCGGGGAAATCATTGGGAAGAGCGCATTTAAGAGAGGTTATGGCAACCTCTATAATACTGTCGTCGGGCTCCTTGGTGGTCAAATTCTGCATCCAAAGACCGGGGGCGGAAAGGGCTCTTATAAGAGCATTGTCGTGTCGGCCGGCATAGCGTATAAATTCATAGCCGATGCCAACGGTAAGAGGAAGAAGTGCCAATTTGATAAGACTGCGGAGCCAGGTTACATCCACCCACCAAAGGAAAAAGCCCACAAAGATGGAAAGAAGCATCATGGCGAACATAAAGGAGGTACCGCAGCGGGGATGAAAACGGCTTTGCTTTTTCACGTTTTCCACATTAAGCTCCAGCCCTGCCTCGTAGCAGAAAATGCTTTTATGCTCGGCACCGTGATACATATAAACACGCTTCATATCGGGGATGAGAGCGGTCATTGCAATATAGGCAATAAAGATAACCACCTTCAGCACGCCCTCAACCACACTTCTGAGCACACCGCTCTGCATATCGCCGCCCTCAAAGAAGAAGCCGCCGATAAGGGTGGGAAGATAGATAAACAGCCCCATGGCAAGAGCCACACCCAGAATGACGGAAATTACCGACACGACGGGGATAAGCCATTTTCCGCAATGCTCCTCCAGCCATTTATCAAGCTTGGAATCGCTGTCGGATGCTTCATCGATACCCAGCATATCGGTGCCCTCTGTAATGGTGGAGAAGGAAAGCACCATAGATCGGATAAAGTTTACCACACCTCGGATAAGAGGCCATTTAAGAATTTTACATTTATCGGAAACAGAGCTGTTGCCCTTTCTCGATACAACTATTTTGCTGTTGTCCATACGGCGGACAGCGATGGCGGTATGCTCTTTACTGCGCATCATAACGCCTTCAATGATGGCCTGACCGCCCACTGCGCCTCTCCTTGCTTTTATGCAGGAAGATTCCTCGCAGCATTGATTTTTTTCGGCTTTACTCATTTTATCGTCCTTTTCGGTTGATTTTATTCTGATTTTGTATTATACTATATAAAACAAAAAATTAAAACCCCTTTTTTGAAATTTTACAGTTAACTTGATTAATTTTCATTTTTATTACGAATGTTTGGGTATAATTTGCTATGGAAAACAAGGTTTTCACAAAAAATGACAGCGGATTTATCTGCGGTAATTGCGGACGTGAGGTACCCCCTCTGGGATACAGCTCACGTAACCACTGCCCTTTTTGTCTGTATTCAAGGCATCTTGACGTCAATCCCGGCGACAGAGCCAGCGATTGCGGAGGGCTGATGCGCCCTGCGGCGGTGGTTTCACATCCCAAAAAGGGCTTTGTGATTACTCACCGATGCACCGTCTGCGGCGCCGAGCGCAACAACAAAATGCAGACCGACGATGATACCGCACTGCTTATACGTCTGACGAATCCTTACAATGCGGAGGAATATAAATGAACGACGAAAAAAACAAGGTAAATAACAAGGAAGAGGAAAAAGGGTCGGAGCGGGGAAACACCGTAAAGCTGGTTTTAACCGTTATCCTTGCCTTTCTGACCGCCCTTTTATTCCGTCAGTCCATGGGTATATGGGCAATGACACCCCTTGCGTTTATCATTGCGGCCTGCGCCGCCTTTATCGGATTGTCGCCCCTTATTAAAAATATAACCTTCGGCTTGTTGGTTTTTGCGGTAAACACCGTCGAGCAAAAGGACATATATGTAACACTTATATTCACCGCATTATGTATACTTGTTCGCATATTCTCAGATTGGGCGGTTTCCTCCTTTAAAAAGA
>JAZSDB010000125.1:0-7238 GCA_045530975.1 Eubacteriales bacterium | reverse complement strand
ACATATTCGCCGTTGGCATTTTTAATGAAGTTGCCAAAATCGTCAACCGCTCTTGTATCCATAAGGTTATTTCTGAAAGTGCCATTGTATCGGTCGCCACAGGTCCAGCTGTAGGTACCGTGACCGTGACGCATATCTTCGGCAAAATATCCCTCGTATCTGTCGCCGTTTTCAAATATCATTACCCCAAAGCCATGTTTAAGGTCATTTAGGTATTCGCCTTCATACCATGCACCTGAGGCCCATACAAATTTGCCCTTTCCGCTGCGTACGTCATTGGAATAGTAGCCGTCATAAATATTACCGTTTGCGGAAGTGAATTTGCCCTTGCCGTGCTTTTTACCCTTTAAAACCTCGCCATCGTATATATCACCGTTCGCATAGGTAAAAACGCCTTTTCCGGAAATCTCGTCATTTTCAAAGGTTCCGTCATAATAATCGCCTGTGGCAGAGAAGGTCATTACGCCCTTTCCGTGCCTCATTCCGTTTACTATTTCGCCTTTGTAAATATCACCGTTGGAATAGGTAATGGTATTGTTGGTCTTATCAAGCTCTGCTTCCAAACCGTTCTGATATTTAATGGTACCTGAAATGGGCTGTCCGCCGTCATATTCACCTAAAAACTTTGCGCCGTTGTCAAGTGTTGAGAAGCGACCGCCTACTAAAAATATAACAAGAACGGTAATGGCAACCATAACCAAAGCGGTAATCATTATAATCAATATAGGATTTGCTTTGCGTTTCTTTTGCATTTTAACCCTCCAGGTTAAATATACCCTTTATGGTCTTGGTAAATGAATCAACAGCTTCCGGCATGATATAAGTCAAGGCCAGAGTTGCTACAAGAATAATTACAATGCTCATCAGTATAAATCCGATTGTAGCATCCTTTGAACGATATTTTGACTTTGCAAGAGCAACCTTATCGGGCGCAATGTAAAATCTGCCGTCCTCGGTTTTCATAACGGTTTCCGAAAAGGAAGTACCCGGTCTTAATGCATTCCGGATAAAGTAGGTCATTTTAATGTCAAGCTCTTCCAAAGAAATAGCAGTTTCGGGGGAAGTGGCATCAATTGCAATAAGTGCTCGAACTAATTTCCCCAAGAATCTGTTATTGTAGAAAACCATAAGTGTGGCTGCGCCTACACCTATCATAAATAACCAAATAATTCTAGTAAGTTCCATTTATTGTCCTACTTAATAATGGTTTTGCCAAGCATATAGGGCTGGAGCGCCTCGGGAATGTTCACGCTGCCGTCTGCGTTAAGATTGTTTTCGATAAGAGCAATCAACATTCTGGGAGGAGCTACAACGGTGTTGTTGAGGGTGTGAGCAAGATATTTGCCGTTCTCACCTTCAACACGGATCTTCAAACGACGTGCTTGAGCTTCACCAAGATTGGAGCAAGAGCCAACTTCGAAATATTTCTTCTGTCTGGGGGACCATGCTTCGACGTCTACGGATTTTACCTTAAGGTCAGCAAGGTCGCCGGAGCAGCATTCGATAGTTCGAACAGGAATATCAAGAGAACGGAAAAGATCAACGGTGTTCTGCCAAAGCTTGTCAAACCATTCCATGCTATCTTCGGGCTTACAGAGAACAATCATTTCCTGCTTTTCAAACTGGTGAATTCTGTATATACCTCTTTCTTCAATGCCGTGTGCGCCCTTTTCCTTACGGAAACAGGGGGAATAGCTGGTAAGTGCTTTGGGAAGCTTATTTTCGGGAATGATTGTATCGATGTATCTGCCAATCATAGAATGTTCGCTGGTGCCGATAAGATAAAGATCTTCGCCTTCAATCTTATACATCATAGCGTCCATTTCAGCAAAGCTCATAACACCGGTAACTACGTTGCTTCTGATCATATAAGGAGGAATACAGTATTCGAAGCCCCTCTTGATCATAAAGTCACGAGCGTAAGCGAGAACAGCAGAGTGAAGCTGCGCAATGTCGCCGGTGAGATAATAAAAGCCGTTACCTGCAACCTTTCTTGCGCTGTCAAGGTCAATTCCGTTAGGTTTTTCAAGAATTTCCGCATGATAAGGAATGTCAAAATCGGGAACAACAGGTTCGCCAAAGCGCTGAACCTCAACATTTTCCTCGTCACTTTTTCCGATAGGCACGGAGGGGTCGATGATGTTGGGGATGCGCATCATAATATTGGTGATCTTTTCGCCAACTTCCTTTTCTTCTGCGGTAAGAGCATCGATTGTGCTGCCATCTGCGGCAATTGCACGCTTGATTTCTTCTGCTTCATCACGCTTGCCCTGAGCCATTAAAGCACCGATTTGCTTGGATGCCTTGTTACGGTTGGCTCGCAATGCTTCAACCTCGGTTTTGATCTCTCTGTTACGCTTATCAAGAGCAATAACCTCATCAACAAGGGAAAGCTTTTCATCCTGAAACTTCTTTTTGATATTCTCACGTACAATATCGGGATTTTCTCTTAAAAATTTAATGTCTATCATGGTATGTTTCTCCTGAATTATTATTCTTCTGTTTCAAAAAAGTTATCCCCGCAAAGGGCTTTTATAAGATTTTCCAAATCGTCGGTGCCTGAGAAGGAAAGGGAAATCTTGCCCTTGCCGTCAACAGTGTGGGTAATCGATGCTTTTCTGCCCAAGGCATTGCTCATATCGCCCTCCAGTTTTTTGTAATATGCTCTGCTGATGGGAGATAATGGCTGGGCAGGAGGTTCTGTGCTGTCAAATGCCGCCTTTACGTACTGTTCGGTTTGTCTGACAGATAAACCTTTGGATATAATAAATTTAGCGTGCTTTAAAATCTCGTCTGCATCACAAATCTGTGTAAGAGGGATTAAGGTTCTTGCGTGTCCGTATGAAAGACTTCCGTCCTCCACCAAGTTAAGAACGGCTTCGGGCAATTTTAATAATCTTAAAATATTTGCCACGGCAGCTCTTGATTTGCCTACCTTTTCTGCCGCTTCCTCTTGGGTTAGACCGAACCTGTCCATTAGGTCCTTGTAGCCCCTTGCTTCTTCAGCGGCGTTAAGGTTTTCTCTTTGTAAGTTTTCGATAAGAGAAAGCTCACCTGCCAACTGATCGTCAGCTTCGATGATCAAGGCGGGGATTTCGCTTAATCCTGCCATCTTTGAGGCACGCCATCTGCGTTCGCCTGCAATTATTTCGTAAAAGCCGTTTGATTTTAATCTTACGGAAATGGGCTGCAAAATGCCGTGTGTTGCAATAGAATCGGAAAGCTCAAGTAGCGCTGCTTCATCGAATTGCTTTCTTGCTTGTCCTCTGTTGGGCTCCACGTCGGCAATTTTCAGCATAGTGACGCCGTTTTTTTCTTTTTCTTCTATAGCGTTATCGGCAAGAAGCTCACCAAGTCCTCTTCCCAAACTTTTCTTTGCCATTGTGTCCTCCTTTATCCTTCGCATCTCTGCATCAGCTCAAGCGCCACAGCAGAATATGCGGCTGTGCCCTTGCCGTTGCGGTCATATTCGGTAATTGCAAGACCGTGGCTGGGTGCTTCGCTTATCTTCACGCTTCTGGGAATAGGTGTGCGGAAGATTTTGCCCGCGAAATACTTTTTCAATTCTTCAAGTACAGCAACGGTCAGATTTAACCTGCCGTCATACATGTTAATCAAAACACCCAATAGCTCGATTTCGGGATTATAAAGGCGTTTGATCTGTTTAATGGTAGCGGTTAACTGTGAAAGCCCCTCCAGCGAGTAATATTCACATAAAACGGGAATAATTACATATTTCGCCGCAGTGAGGGCATTTATGGTAAGTAAGCCAAGGGAAGGGGGACAGTCAATTATGATATAATCAAAAACCTCTTCTGTGCCCTTGATGGCATTTTTCAGATTCGCTTCTCGTCCGCTTTGGTCGATAAGCTCCAGCTCGGCTCCCGCAAGATTCATTGTGGAGGGAATAATGCTTAAACCGCGAACAGAGGTTTCCAATACAACCTCCTGCCAGGTGCGCAAGCCAACTATAAGCTCATATACACCGGCGGTTATACTTTTCTTTTTTATACCAATACCGCTGGTGGCATTTCCTTGGGGGTCAGAATCTATAAACAAAACCTTTTTCCCGCTTCTTGCCAGGCAAGCGGCTATATTAAGAGCGCTGGTTGTTTTTCCTACTCCGCCTTTTTGATTGGCAAAGCAGATGATGTTGCATTTATTCATTATAATCCTCAGTTAGTTAATTATAATTAGTATATCAAATTAAGAGAAAAAGTCAATATAAAGCACTTATTTTGTTTCTTATTTATAACAAAATCAACGCCAAATCAAAAGGTATTGGTTTGAGGTTGACAATAGTGTCAAAATGATATAGAATACCAAGAGATTATCCTTTGGAGGCGCCTTATGGAATGGATGATGAATGAATTAAAAAACTTTGCCATAACTGCCGGTATTCGTCTGGTAGCCGCTGTGTTCGTTTTGGTGATAGGTTTTAAAATTACAAGTATCATTACTAAAAAAATCAAAAGCAGTCGCACAATGGCCGAAGCGGATGTTTCTGTTGTTTCCTTTATATCAAGCTTTATTTCCTTGGGCTTAAGAATTGCATTAATATTTTCTGTTATAGCTATACTTGGTGTGCCTATGAGCTCAATGGTGGCTCTTGTGGCTTCCGCCGGTGTTGCCATCGGTCTTGCGGTACAGGGTGCTCTTTCCAACCTTGTCGGCGGAATTATGATATTGATGTTCAAGCCCTTTAAGGTTGGCGATTATATTGAAGCGCAAAGTGTTTCCGGTACGGTTAAAAGCATAACGGTCATTTATACGGTTCTCGCCACTCCGGATAATAAAATAGTTACTGTGCCCAATGGCGCATTGACCAATTCGGTGGTTATTAATTATTCCTCGGAGGATACCCGAAGATTGGATATTGAGTTTATTGTGGGGCACGAATCAGACGTTGCGCAGGTTAAGCGCATTTTGATGTCTGCAGCTATTTCCTGCAAAGAGGTATTGCCCGATCCTGCCCCTAGCACAATGGTTACGGCTTGCGATGAAAGGGGCGTTCATTGTTGCCTGAGAATTTGGGTGTTCAATGATGAATATTGGAACGTAAAATTTGAACTGTTGGAAAGCATCCGTGCTTCTTTAAAGAAAAAGAACGTAGAAGTACATTATCCCCGTCTTGAAATTGTAAACAACGAAAAAGATAAGGAAAAAGATGAAAAGAAATAAAAGTATAATAATTACCGCCCTTTGCGCTGTACTGTTTTTACTTGTCTCTTATGTGATTGTTTCGCTGTTTGGCGGTCTTGGTGAAGACGTCACGAAATCTTCTTTGCAGATATCATCTTCGCAACCCGTCGCAGGAAACACCGAAAGCAGTGAAGAACATGTTGAAAATTCCGTTCCTGAAATTTCCGAATCAACCGAGGAGGAAATTTTTTCAGAGTGGGCAAACACAATAATTGAAAACAAAGAAAATCTTACTGTTAAAATTGCGGAAGATATCGATTTGAATTTTGTTTTAAGGTTTAAGGAGCTTTTGGGCAGGGATAAGGTAAAGCTTCTCGCCGATAGCTTGAAGCAAGGCGTTGTTTTGGAAAAGGATTTTCGCAAGCACTTCGGTTATAGCGAAAAGGCCTTTAAAGCCATATTCAATAACTCTCTTGAACGCACTATCATTGTGTCGCAAAGCGGTAACGGCGATATGGTATTTGTCGGCGATGTCAGCTTTGATGACAGATACAGTGTTATGAACAGCTACAGGGGCAGAGGAAAGGGTATAGAAGGACTTGTGTCCGAGGATGTCCTTGAAATTTTGAGAAACGCCGATATAACTATGGCGAATAATGAATTTACCTTTACAGAGCGAGGTGAACCTACACCGGATAAGAAGTTCACCTTTCGCAGTAAACCCAAAAATGTTTCCATTTATGATGAAATGGGTATTGATATCGTAGGACTAGCCAACAACCACGCTTTTGATTACGGCCCGGATTCTTTAACCGATACTTTAGCTACTCTTGACGGTGCAGGCATAGCCCATGTCGGTGCAGGAGAGAATTTGAATGATGCAAAGGCACCTTATTACTTCATTATAAACGGTTATAAGGTTGCGATTATAGCAGGTACAGCCATAGACCGTTTCAGCACCCGTGGTGCTACGGATTCACAAAGCGGAGTATTTCAGATATATGATACAGTTTCTATGTCACGAACAATTTCATCCGCAAAAGAGGTTGCCGATATAGTAATTGCTTATGTTCATTGGGGCAACGAAAGTACTACCGAGCTTACAAGCGGACAAAAGAGCATGGGTAAGGCCTTTGTTGATGCAGGCGCTGATTTGGTGGTTGGTATGCATTCTCATTGTATGCAGGGGATAGAGTGCTACAAAGGAAAAATGATCGCATACAGCTTGGGCAACTTCACTTTTTCGGGCTACAAGCTTACAGGCGCAGTTTTAAAAACAAATATTTCCGATGACGGCGTTCTTACAAATACTTTTTACCCTGTGATGCATAAAAACAATTACACCTATCTCACTACCGGTGAAGAGGGTATTCAGCAGCTCAATCTGTTAAAATCGCTTTTAATAAATGCGATGATTGATGATGAATTTGTTGTACACTCTAAGGAAAGGGCATTGTCGTGAAAAAAACTGCTTTAACACTTTTGATTTTGTTATTTGTATCAATATACGTTTTCTCGCTTGGTGTCTCTGCGTATGAAAGCGAATCGTTAGTTTCTGAAACAGAGTCTACCGCTACCGTTACTGATAAAATTTTTCAGTCAGCATCCTTGGGTATTATGACAATAGGTATCATAGGACTTCCGGTATATTTTATTCTTAATATGCGCAAGAAGCGCTTGATGCAGGAATATGAGGAAGAAAACGACGAGAAAAAGCATGAAGATAATCAGGAGATAGAATAAAGAAAAAACAAGCTGTGAGGAAAAACTTACAGCTTGTTCTCTTTTTATGTTATTTTGTTCCTTCTATGGCATCAATTGCATCCGCAATACAATTGTTTGCTTTTTCCAATTCCAGTGTTGCACGCTCTCGGTCACATCCGGTTTTATCACAAATCATTCTTATTGCACGATCAACCAGCTTTATATTGGAGGGAACCATATATGCCATATAGTTACCGCGAACTCTGCCGAAACGAATCATTGCACCGGTAGAGAGCATATTTAAAATCATTTTTTGTGCTGTTCCTGCTTTCATTCTTGTTGAGCCAGTAATTGCTTCGGCTCCTGTTTCAATACAGATTGTAATGTCTGCA
>JAZSDB010000033.1:0-4005 GCA_045530975.1 Eubacteriales bacterium | reverse complement strand
AGGATAAGGTTGCCGCACTTGCGGTTAAGGCAGGCGATTGGTTGGCCTTTGATTACAGCTTCGACCTTGATAACGAAACCGGTACGGGTATGATGTTGGTTGTTACCGAGGCAGAGGTTTTGGCAGGTCTTATCGAATTTCCCGAGCGCAACCCCAACGACCCCACTCAGCCCATCGAGCCCGATGAACCCTCCACTCCCGATGAATCGGTAAATTCCTCCGAGGAAAGTGCTTCGCAGGATGAGGCGGATGATACCACCGACGAGGAAATCAAGCAATCCGAAATTAAAACCGACGGCGAAACAAGCATTATTTCTGTTTCCACCGATACCGGTGTAAGCGACCCCAATGCCAAGGAAGGCAGCTGGTTCGATAGCTGGAAATGGGTTATTATCGGCTTTGCAGGCGGATTTTTGGTTGTAGCTCTTGTTCTCTTCCTTCGTAAGCCCGCAAAAAAGGCGGCTAAAAAGGATGAAGCTCCCGCAGAAGCCAAATCGGAACCTGCAGAGAGCGACGAAGAAAACAAAGCTGAATAAAGGTGAAAAATTTAAGAGGCGGTCTTTACTGCCTCTTTTTTTGTGGTATAATATTACAGAAAAATAATATTACCTGTCCATTTTTGCGGTTCTTATTCGTATTATTTGTAGAGGAATAAATAAGAAAGAGGTGTTGATATGAATGGTCTGGTATGTAACCGTCGTTGCAATCAGGCATTATGCAGAATATCGGAAGGCGACAGCACTGCACTTACCGTTGTATATGAATGTATGGCCCGTCAGATGTTTGCGTTGGCCCTTACCATTGTAAAGAATTATGCAGATGCCGAGGACGCTCTGCAGGAAACCTTTTTGAAGGTAATAGAAAATATATCTACCTACCGCAAGGACGGTAATGCAAAGGCGTGGCTTCTTTCGATTACAAGAAATACTGCCATAGACATATTGAGAAAGAAAAAGGTTACTGTTTGTGTGGAGGATGCAGATGTCCTTCCGCAGGAACAGCCCGTGAAGACGGATTTTGATCATAAGCTGATACTTGATGAAGCATTGATGTCCCTTGACCGAGAGGATAGGGAAATCATTGTTTTGAAAATAGTTTCGGGCTTGAAATTCCGTGAAATCAGCGAGCTTATCGGTCTTCCGCTGACCACCGTTCAAAAGCGCTATCAACGTGCCTTAAAAAAGTTGAAGACGGAATTGAGGTGATAGTATGAACATTAAGAAAAAGATTAAAAACAGTTTCGATTCTATACAAATCCCCTCGGCAGAAAAGCTTTTGCCAAGCGCTGTTCAGGCATCGGTCACTGCTATGCCCACATTGCCCAAGGGCGGTGCAACGGTAAGTCTTGCAACCAAGGTTACGGCGGCGGTTTTGTGTACGGGTATAGTTACGGCAGGTGTTGCCATAGGATTGGATTCCTCCGATACCTCTTCCGATGAAAGTTCCTATGTTTCCTCTGTTGTAATTCAGGACACCACCTCCGATACTACCTCCTCGGACCCTACGGCACAGCTCTTTAAAGCTACCCGTATATGGGATATGCGCCACCCCGATGACAAAGATGACAACCCCTATTTTTCGGTAACCGTTCCCGAGCTGGATAATGCTCTTATTGAACATAGAGAGGACGGGCTGGTCTATGTAAAGGGCGAGCGCATCTTGGGCGCCCCCGGTGAGGGCTGTGAAAGCTTCTATCTGGCAGACATAAACGGTGACGGCAAGCCCGAGCTTTGCTTCAGCATTGGTGTGGGAAGCGGTATGATCCATAGCGAGGTCATTATATACGATTACGAAACAAGAGCGGTTCTTTTCAATCTTGCCGACAGAGGTAATTATGATTATTACTTCTGCGAGGAAAACGGTGTTCTCTTTGTAGAGGAAACACAATACGGCAATAAGGAAGTAATCGGCAGAAGCCGTGTAATATTTGACGGTGATAAAATTTCTCTGTCTCCCGATATAAATCTCGACCTGCGCTTCTCTCAATATCTGGATAAGCTCGGTATGGTTCACGGAGTATCGCAATCGTCCTTTATCAATCGGTTCAGGCAATACAAATACGACGGAAACTCCATTGTTGATATTGCTACCTGGTGTTATTACGACGGCATCGACGGCGGCGGGTCGGAACTGCAAGGAGAGGTTTTTTCCCTCAAAAACGATTATAAGCAATCCGAGGATAATGTTGTTACCTATACCAACAGCTTCCGCGCCCTTGCTCCTTTGGAGGGCTTGGAAATGCCCTACGGCATAAGCTTTGGTCAATCTGTAAATGAGCTTTTGCAGAAAATGGGCGCAGAGGTGGATTTGAACGAGAATTTTATAAAGAAAACCCTGTACAGCGATTCCTCCACATCTCTGCAAATTATAAGGCGTGATCAGACCTATGGCGGATACAATCTGGAGATAAATTATACTTCAAGCTACGAAGCTCTCCGCAGTGACGGCATAACCTCCGCAGTAACCCGCAATCTTACTCTCCTGTTCGAGGAGCAGGGAAGCTCTCTTTGCAGTCTTTCCGCCAATGTGATTGAGGAATACCGATTGCCTGCTCCCGAAAATCAATAAAGCACAAAAATCAATACACCAAAAAGGGCAGGAGCTAATCTCCTGCTCTTTTTATGTCCTTGGGAATAATGGAAATTTTAACCTCCAAAAAACCGTCCCTTTCCTCCTTTTGCCAGCTTGCTTTGTATCCCGAGCTGTGCAAAAGCTGTACCGCTCTGTCCACGGTGTTGAACAATAGCCGTATGTCCTTCAAATTGCCCTTAATAAGCGGTTTTGACCTTTTGCGGGGCACTTCCTTGGGTGGAACTGTTTCTGCAACAGAGGCGCTTAAATACTGCTCTACCAGCTTTTCCGCTTCGGGCGCCTGCATTTTCTGCTGTACCATCTGCATTATCAGCCCGCTGCGCTCCTCCTCCTTTTCTATACGGACCAACGCACGGCAGTGTCTTTCGGAAAAGCCCCTTTCTATAGCGATCAGCCGTTCTCTTTCCGATAGGCGCAATAATCTCAGCTTGTTGGAAAGGGTGGATTGGGAAATGGACAGTGCGCTTGCCAGCTGTCCCTGTGTCATTTCGGTCAAGCTCAGCAAAGTCTGCATTGCCGTGGCCTCCTCGAAATAGGAAAGGTCGTTTCGTTGCAGATTTTCAATCAATGCCATCATGGCGGAGTGGTTGCGGTCGGCCTGAAAAACGGTGCACCGTACCTCTGTAAGCCCTGCCAGCTTTGCGGCACGCCACCTGCGCTCCCCTGCAATAATTTCGTATTTTATCCCCTCGCCGTATCTTCCGTTATCTATGGGCTTTACGGCGATGGGCTGGATTAATCCGTAATTCTTAATACTGTCTGCAAGGGCGCAAAGCTCCCCTTCGGCAAAATGCTTTCTCGGCTGATAGGGATTTGCGGTAAGACAGCCGATGGGGAGAAACATCGTTTTTTCTTTTGTTTTGCTTTTAATCAATGCTGAAATGTCCATATATACCCACATAAAACAAGGATGTGCCAATATATTAGCACATCCTATCTGTCTTATTTTGTTGTAGCAGGTCAACGAAACAGCTTCTTTTGATAAAAAAACTTTTTTCCGTCCCTTTCTGTTATTTCGCCGAGGGAATAAAATCCGTCCTTGTCGTAAACACGGAATAATTCGCCCACCTCGCCGTCAATACCGCGAAGCTTGCCCAAACGGATTTTCTCGCCGTGGAAATACAAGCGGTTGAAAAATTCGTCCATTCTTGCCTCTCGCAGATGCATAAACATACGCTCCACGGGGATAAGGTGGAAAGAATTTCCTCACGGGACATATCGTTGAGATTATCAAAGATAATGGCGTCCTCTTCCTTGAAAACGCCTACCTCGGTGCGGTTAAGAGAGCTCATACAGGCACCGCAGCCCAGCTTTTTGCCGATGTCGGCGCAAAGGGTGCGGATATAGGTCCCACGGGAGCAGGCCACATCCAGAAAATATTCGCCGTCCCTTTCTATGGGAAGTCGGAGGCCA
>JAZSDB010000161.1:0-6122 GCA_045530975.1 Eubacteriales bacterium | reverse complement strand
AATGATATTGTTACCACCGGTATGACCTTGGATCACGTGGATGACTACACTATCATCATCAAGGGTGATATAAATTGCGACGGTATTGTGGATGTTTTTGACTGCCTTTCGCTGAAAAATCACATTATAAGGGGTATGTATCTTCCCAAGGAATGTATAGAAGCGGGTTGCTTCAATTCCGACACTCCCGATTCCTTCGATTATCTTGTTTTGAAACAGCACTGCTTCAACGGGTTGGATTTTTCACAGTACAAGCCGCAGGCATAAAGGTGAATTTATATGTGTAATTACTTCATAGTACTTCTTATCAGTATGCTGCCCATCGTGGAATTGAGAGGCGCAATCCCCGTTGGTTATTATACTCTCGGCTTGGATATTTGGCCGGTAACCATTATTTCCATCATAGGCAACCTGATTCCCGTGCCATTCCTTATATTGTTCGGCGGTGCGGTGCTGCGCTATTTTGCCAAGTTTGAAAAGTTCGGAAAGCCCTTCCGTAAAATTCTCGACATTGGCGAAAAAAAGGTAGCAAAGATGAATTCTACTGCCAAAAAAGCACTTTTCTGGGGCTTGTTTACCTTCGTTGCAATCCCCCTTCCCGGTACAGGTGCGTGGACAGGTGCACTGATCGCCATAACCTTGGGGTTGGGGCTTAAAAAGAGTATGGCTCCCATAGTATTGGGCGTGTTGGGCGCAGGTGCCATTATTGTAACAGTGTTCTATTTTGCTCCCGAGCTGTTTTTAAAGCTCGTGGGTTAAGGATAATAAAAAAACAGAGGTATTGCTATGGCAAAATTTCAGATCGGCGTTATGACCGATTCCTTCAAACTCCCCTTCGAAGAAGGTCTCGCAAAGGCCGCAGAGGTTGGTGCTCAGGGTATCCAGCTTTATGTGGTAGAGGGCGAAAACAAGTACGACACCTTTGATGATGCAAAGGTTGCCCGTGTTCGCCAATTGCTTTCTCAGTACGGCCTTGTTATTTCCGCTCTATGCGGCGACTTTGGCGGTCACGGCTTTGAACGTGCCGATGAAAATGCTTGGAAGATCCCCGCATCCAAGGCAGTAGCCGATCTGGCTGTTCGTTTGGGCACCAAGGTGGTTACTACCCATATCGGTGTTGTTCCCGAGGATGCAAACGATCCCTCAAAGCCCGATACTGCAAGCGAGGCATACAAGAATATGGTTAGCGCTTGCCGTGAAATCGGTGAATATGCGGCTTCTGTGGGCGTTACCTTCGCTATCGAAACCGGTCCCGAACCTGCAGACCGTCTGAAGGCATTTCTCGATGACGTTGCATCTGCCGGCTTTGGTGTAAATATGGACCCTGCAAACCTTGTTATGTGCACCGGTACCGATCCTGTGGCCGCTGTATATACCTTGGGCAAATATATCGTTCATACCCACGCAAAGGACGGTAAGGGCTTTATTATCAATCCCCGCAAGGTTTATACCTTCTTTGCCGAGGGCGGTATCGAAGACCTCCGCTTGTCCGATTACTTCCTGGAAGTACCTCTCGGAGAGGGCAATGTTCCCTTCGATGAATACCTCAAGGCCTTGGAAGATATCGGCTTTAACGGCTTCCTCACCGTAGAACGTGAATGCGGCGACGACCCCTATGCAGACATCCTTATGGCTGTTAACTTCTTAAAGGAAAAGATTGGAGAATAAAAATGATTAAGATTGGCTTTATAGATTACTTTCTCGATGAATGGCACGCTTTGAACTATCCCAAGCTTATCAAAGAGCTTTACGGAGATGAATTCAAGGTTGCTTATGCTTATGCGGAAATGGATAAGCCCGGCGGAATGACCACCGATGAATGGTGCAAGGAATTTGATGTTGAGCGTTGCAACAGCATCGAAGAGGTTGTTGAAAAGAGCGATTGCATTATCGTGCTTTCTCCCGACAACCCCGAAAGACACCTTGACCTCTGCCGTATCCCCTTGTCCAGCGGCAAGCGTGTATATGTAGACAAAACCTTTGCACTCTCCAAGGATGTTGCAAAGCAGATTGTTGCCATCGGTGAAGAACACAATACCCCCTTCTTCTCCACCTCCGCTTTGCGCTTCTCAAATGAATTGAAGGACGTTAATCGCGAAGGCATCTGCTTTATCAATTCCCGCGGCCCCGGTACATTCGGTACCTATGCAATCCACCAGATCGAACCTATTGTTGTTCTTATGGGCAGCGAGGTTAAGCGTATGATGTCTGTTGGCAGCGGCCCCTATGAATCTATGATTATCGAATTTTCCAACGGCAGACGTGCTGTGATGAGTCACTATGACTGGACCGGTGTTGATTTTGAAATGCTTATCAGCTACGAAAACGGTTCCACTCACAGAATTCCTCAGATGAGCGATTATTTCGCAAACTTTATCAAGGCCCTTTGCACCTTCTTCAAAACCGGCGAAATCTTTGCAGCACACGATGAAACCGTTTCTGTAATGGGTATCATCGAAGCAGGTCACAAAGCTCTCGCTTGTCCCGGAGAATGGGTTGAGGTTTAATACCTTTATAACAAGGAGAACTATATGAAAAAAACCAAAATAATCTCCCTGCTTTTGGTATCGGTAATTCTCTTCTGCACTCTTGCTCTTCCTTTTTCGGTATCTGCCGAAACTGTAATGCTCAATTTTAAACCGGTTACCAAAAATGCAAAAATTTACGGTATCCCTGCAGCTACTTCTCTCACCGATGTGAAATATTCTCTTTACGGCTATGATGTTGTAGCTCTTGACCTTAATAAGAAGACTGTTACCTCCCCCAAAACACAGGTTGGCACAGGTTTTACAATTAAGATAAACAGCGTTAAGTACACTGCTGTTATTATGGGCGATCTGGACGGCGACGGCGAAATAACCGTTTTCGACTATTCTCTTATCAAGGCCGCCTATCTGGATCAGGCAACCCTTAGCTCTGTTCAGAAGGAAGCCGCTCAGGTTGAGGGTGATTTCATCAGTGCGCTCAGCTATGTAAAAATCAAACGTGCATATTTTGGCACCTATAATATGAATGCCGCTTACGAGTGCGAACCCTATGATCCTCTCGACGGCGAACACGGCTGGTCTCCCGGTTGGGTATAATATTTCCAAAAATAAAAAATCGGTACAATTTGTACCGATTTTTTGTTTGGCACCCGCAAAACACCCCAAAAGCAAAGCTTTCGGGGACCCTTCGGGAATCGCCCGACTTCATACCTCCAAACAATAGGCATTGTTCTAAAAGCAATCGTTATAGTTGATTTTTACAATCGAAATGAGATGTTGTTTTTTGTTGGAAATGTGGTATTATATAGTCAAGCAAGGTGCCTCGCAAATGTTAATGGAGAAATGACTATGAATTTATATTTTGCACAAAATTTCAAACAACTGCGACGTAACGCAGAAATGACTCAGGAAGAAATATCTGTTTCTCTCGGCGTTTCGCCGCAAGCTGTTTCTCGTTGGGAAACGGGTACAACTTATCCCGATATAGAAATGCTTCCGGTTATTGCCGAATATTTTTCTGTGTCGTTGGAAGAACTGCTCGGAGTTGAGCAAAGCAAACGCAAAGCTAAGGCGCAGGAATATAAAACGCTTTTCAAAGAATATATCGAACACGGTAAAATTGAGGAATGTATTGATGTTTCAAGAAAAGCCGCAAAAGAGTTTCCTCGTGATTGGGAACTTCAAAATCAACTTATGTACGCGCTGTTCGTATCCTGTTCCGATGATGGAGATATTGAAAATTGGCAGGAAAACCAAGCAAAATACAAACAGGAAATCACCGACATCGGCAACAATATTATCGAACACTGCACGGATGATGCTATCCGTCTTGAAGCAAAATCTCGTTTGGGTTTTCACTATTGCGAACTTGGTGAATTAGAAAAAGGAAAAGCAGTTTTTGATTCGTTGCCTACCGTGGATTCCTGCAAAGAATCTATGATGTATTGGGCATTGAGAGGAGAAGAACGTAAACAGCATAACCGTGATATGTTTTCGCTTTTCTTATCGCGTGCATTATGGAACCTTTGGACTGTTGCAATAGACAATAACGGTAGCTATGACGCAACCGTAAAAGAGCTTTTGAAATACGAAAAGATAATCGAACTTGTTTATGATGATGGCGATTACGGCGATTGGAACTTAGGTCTTGCGCAATTATATTTTTATAAGCTCGCACCGATGTCAGCGCAAAACCAAAGGTTCGATGAGATGTATAACTATCTTGAAAAAGGACTTTACTATTTGAAGGAATTTGCAAAGCTCCCCGAGGTATATTGCCACACATCGTATCTCGTAAAAGGTGTTTGCGACAACAGATACGGCGATACTGCAGATTCACGTGCGCCGTGGGATATCGTTCGAGAAAAATATCTTTCGGACAAAATGTATGACTCGGTTCGTAACGATGAGCGATTCGTTTTGATATTGGATGAACTAAAATCTATTGAGTTTAGCAACTGATTTTCGCCCCGCGAACGCGGGGCTTTTTTGACTTCAGTGCCCAAACACAAGTGTTGGGGAATCGGGAAACGAAGCATATCAACGATTGCTTTACTTCGTAAACAACAAATTGATAATTGTTTTTCTTAAAAGTCACGTTATAATATAATTACACCGGTGATCAACTATTTGGAGGAATAATATGAACATTAAGATAGGTGCGATTATCAAAAAACTTCGCACGGAAAATAATATTACTCAAGAAATCCTTGCTACGGCTATCGGCGTTACTCCTCAAGCTATATCTCGTTGGGAGGCTGAAGGTGGTTATCCCGATATAGAATTGCTTCCTGCGTTAGCAGACTTTTTCTCGGTCAGCACGGATGAACTTCTCGGATATAAGTTATCCGAACGAGAACAACAACTCGCTGATATTAAGAAAGAGATGCATCGACTTGCAGAAGACGGCACCCTCGAAGAACGTCTTGCTTTCGCAAGAAATGCAATATCACGTTATCCCACGGATTTTGAGATCAAAGTGAATCTCTCTGTTTGTCTCTATCATTTGTGGTGGGATACACAGAATGCCGATCTAATCAAGGAAATCGAAAATCTTTGTTCGCCCGTGGTGACCGAGTGCAAAGATGAAGATATACGATATGATGCGATTAATGTTTTGGTTCACATTTACGGCGAAGCAAAGCAAGTTGAAAAGGCCAAGCAAGCGGTTGATCTGCTTACGCCCATGAAATACTGTCGTGAATTTGTAAAATCATCGGGAATCGGCGATGAAAATACCGAGTTTTATATTCAAGACGAGATCGACAAATTGACCGATTGTTTGGGAACGGCTATTTCAAACTATCCGCTTTCGGAAGACCTTCCAAATGATCCTTCCACATGGGACAGAAAAATCGAAATGCTTAACATTTCAAATCGACTGTATAAAATGATATACGGAGATAATCTTATGTTTTATCATCATCGTTTTTCTCGGAATTATTGGTTGATTTCTACCTATCAGATTGCACAGGGCAAAAATGAAGAAGCACTTGTATCCTTAGAGAAGATGTGTTGTCATGCGATAGAATCTGACAAAGCGTATATCAATGATCACGGAAAATTCTACACTTCGATTCTTACCGATAAACTGATTTACCCTGAAACGAGCAAAGATTTTCATGAGTTAGAACACACAGATTGCTTCTATATGTTGGATCGCTTACAGCATGGTCGCTATGACTGTATTCGTCAAGAACCTCGCTTTATTTCAATTATCGAAAAATTGAATGAATACGCGAAATGACTAATTTGCGCCCCGCGAAAGTGGGGCTTCTCTTTGTTTGTTGCTCATTTTTAGCCCCCAGGTCGGAGCGGTGGCGAGCTCTGACAGTCCCCTGGACTGACATCCACTACTCGCCCTTCGATTCCCGTTTTTTACATAAAAACAAAGCAAGGCGCAAAAAGCACCTTGCTTTATTTTGGCACCCGCAACGGGAATCGAACCCATAACTAACCCTTAGGAGGGGTTTATTATATCCATTTAACTATGGAGGCGTGCTATTTAGTTGTGTTTTTCGCTTGGGTGTACAAAAGGTGTACAAAACTGCGTTTGGTAGATTTAGGACACAAAATCCTTATGGTGTTTGAGGCTATCCCGATATGGTTTCAGTCTATCTTGTAGGATAGACCTAC
>JAZSDB010000037.1:0-2286 GCA_045530975.1 Eubacteriales bacterium | reverse complement strand
GCTATGGCAAATGGCGGATTGCTTGAGCATAGCATTGAAATGATATTACATAGTCAGTGTAATAAACCTATTGAACTGCGTTTTACAGGAGTAAGAAAATGTAATATCGTTGGCTGGCAGGATAATTATTTCTGTGACATTTTTGGTGCATATTTGAATTTTCATAGCGACCTACTTGGTAAAACTCGTGATGACAAGCTGATAGTATGGGCGGATTGGGATGATTACAATCCCATAAATTATACGGAAGAAAAACCGATTTCCACTAACGGAGAACATAGTACTTATGTAATTGCTGAAAAGCTGTTTTGGAGAATAATGACGGAGGACTAATGTTCAGTTCGATAAATGAGAATTTGGTGGAGGTATTATAATGTCAAATAAAAAATCCAATAAAAAATCAATGGCAATTCTTGCTCTTCCTCTTGGAATATCATTGGGGATTAGTATAGGTATGATGTGTGGTTCCATTGCTGGAAATATCCCTATGGGATTGTGTTTTGGAGTAATGGGCGGTTCAATAATCGGTCTGCTCGCTTTTGTTATTCTGTATTCAAGTGCAAACAAGAAAGATAAGTAAATTCCAATTTATCGAACAGTGCAGCTACAATACTTTTGGTGGTTCTTACCCCCACTTATACACCGTTTTGTCGCCCTTTCGCAAAAAAGAAGTAACTTTTGTTTGCAAAAGTTACTTCTTTTTTATCCAAGCCGCAGAACATACATATTGCCCATTCCTTAAATGCAACTTAAAAAAACGGCTGTAAATTTATAAGTATACAAAAAACATAAATTGTATTTGTGCAACGCGCCAAAAAATAGCGTGGACACGTAAAGAAATATTGACAAATATGTAAAAGTAATGTATAATCGATAGTGCATAGAGTTGGCAAATTCGTAGTGATTGTTCTTCGTTTTTGTTGTCCTTTCAGCACAAAAGCTCCTTGTAGGGGCTTTTGTTGCATTATTGTATTTAAGAAAGCTTTTTATGAATAAAAAATATTCAATAATTATATCAGCTTTGGTTTTTGCTTGTATTGTCGGCGTGCTTGTTTTTGCCCTTGTTTTCAATAGAAATGGCGAAAATACAGATGTTTCCGATGCCGCAAGCGCCTCTGAAGTATCCGATACAGTATCTGATACAGAAAGCGATGCCGAAAAACAGATCGATTCTGTTCAGTCCGAAATGGCTCCCGTTTCCCGTGTGGAAATAACTGCAAGGCGCCATATCGATGCCGAAAGGTATGTATCCTGCACTATAAAAATATATGAAAAAAGTACCGATACTGCAGTTATGGTGGAGGACTCCCAATCGCTTATAAAAATTCGCGGTAATTCCACCAGCACCGGCGCAAAAAAACCGTTTAATATAAAGTTTTCCAAAAAGACCAACCTTTTCGGTTTTGGAGAAAATACCCGCTGGTCACTTCTTGCAAATTGCTATGATAAGTCCCTTGTCAGAAATCAGACGGTTTATGATTTTGCTGCCTCAATAGGCCTTAATTATACTCCCAGCTACCGTGTGACCGAGGTTTATTTGAACGGAGAATGCTTGGGTGCGTATCTTCTTTGCGACCCTATCGATGTTTCCGAAGACCGTATAGATATTGATAATGAGGGCAGTGAAGCGGTTATAGAATACGTTGTGCCTACCCGCAATGAAGAGGGGATGTATTACTTTACAACACCGGTTTACGGCTATCGCTTTGCGGTAAGAGAGCCCGAACAGCCCACCTATTCTCAAAAAAATCAATTGAACGACTTTATAAGGCAAGCCGAAAAGGCCTTGCAGAGTGGCGATTACACAAAGGTTCAAAACTATTTCGATATAGATTCTATGGTGAATTTCTATATAGTAAACGAGTTGTTCAAAAATGTGGATATCGCTATCGGCTCTACTTTCTTTTATATAAAGGATAATAAAATCCACGGCGGTCCCGTGTGGGATTTTGATTTGTCGGCCGGTAACTGCTCCTACGATTACTTCAATTATTATGAATATAATAACATTATGGGGCAGGGCAATGGAAGCGGCAAAAATTGGGAAGGCGTGTATTGCAATAAGCTCTGGTTCAAGCAGCTCTTGAACTACAAAGAGTTTTCTGCCGCCGTTACCAACCGTTATAAGGAAATACAGCCCATTGTGGAGGATTTGTATCTGGATACCTCGGAGAATAAAAGCTATATCCGCCGTATCACAAATTATTATAAGGACCTTTTCTCAAAAAACTATGACCAATGCGGTTGGTCGATTAAATATCCCTATTGTGAATATGAACGCCAAAC
>JAZSDB010000102.1:0-2458 GCA_045530975.1 Eubacteriales bacterium | reverse complement strand
CACTCAACTCCTTGGCTCACAGAACGACATGGCTACGATCGACTTGGGAACGTGACGGCTTTTTCAGCGGCAGTAACTATTATTATGTAATGTCTCTTAAGGGCTTTTACGATTATTACGAGGAATACGAAGCTAAATATATTCCTTACCACAATAAGAATGCCGCAGAGCGCAAGAAGATCAAAGAGCGCTACAAGAAGGATTTGGACGGTCCTAATGGTGAAATCGGCATTTTAAAGAAAAACAAGGAAGATCTCGAAGCTAAAGCTTCTGAGCAGGAGGCCTTGATTAAAAAGCTGGAAGAGGATTTGGCAAACGTAGCCCGTCCCGTAGAGGATGCGGTTCGTGAGATAGTAAATGAAGAGCTGAAAAAGCAGTTTGCTCTGAGACTTTCCGAAACCTTCCAAACCACATCCAAGGTATTAACCTTATCCTCCGTAGATGATACTCAGGATATTCCTATGCCCGATGGCGAAGGCGGCGTTTACCGATCTGTAAGCGATGCGCTGTTTAAATTGGCGTGGGTTTCTATGCTGGAAAAGTATTGCGCATCTCAAATTGGTGCAAATATAGACGCAAAGGAATACTCTCAGTATTCCAAAAAGGTAAGCAGCGCTTTCAAGCGCACTGTTAAAAACTATGTTTCCGATGTCTGCCATCAGGGCGATGACAATAAAGAATCTTAAAATTTGCAAATACGGTAATTTAAGGAGATAAATCATGCCTAACGAAAGTGCAAAGGTAATATCCTATTTTTCATATAAAGGCGGTGCAGGTCGTAGCACCTTGGCTTATAATACAATTCCTCTTTTGCTGAAAAACCATATCAAGCCCACTAAAGACCATCCTGTTGTAGTGGTGGATATGGATATCGACAGCTGCGGTATGTCCTATCTTTTGGAGGTCCCCGCAAAGGACATTCATGATAAAGCGTGTGTTCAGTATGTCTTAAAAGAGGGGTGCGATTGCGAGGGCTTCAACTCCATTTCCGAACATCCCATCTTAAAAAATTTGATTCCCGTAGGCAACAAATTCAATTATGAGGACAACGATGCGGTTCTCTTCCTGCCGGCGAAGGATAACAAGGACATTAATGAGGCAACCGTATACGGAAATTATGATGACGCAACTCCCTTTGATGACCGTATGACCAGCTTTATTGATGCCTGTGAAGACTATGGCGTTTCTACCATAATTTTAGACTCTGCGGTGGGCTATCAGGCGACCGCAAATGTGTCCAATCGTCTTGCAAATATTATTGTTTGCTGTATGCGTCCTACCAAACAGTTTGTTGACGGTACCACCCGTTATCTTAAAACCTTGGATTCCGACGAGGATTCACCTTTGGGCGGCGGCGATAAAAAAATCATTATAGTTCCCAATGTTATTCCTCAGGAAGCTACGATCATTGACGGACATAAGTATCCCGATCATGCTATTGCTTATTTCCGTTCGTGTTTGTCGGAAGTGTTTGAAGAACAAGAGTGCGATGATATCGAGTATGTTTTGACTATGCTGGAGGGAAAAAACGAGGATTTCGGTGTTCCCGCTTTGCCCAGCTTTATGTGGCGTGAAGGTCAGCTTTGCTCTCAAAAGACCTTGGATGAATTGGAAATGAAGGTTCTTGATCGTTATAATAAATTGGCTGAAATTATCCACAATTCTTAAATTCCATCGGGAGGTGCCCTATGGCATTAGATACTAATACTTCCTATGAAGATATGACAAAAGAAGAGAAAATTGCCAAGCTGAACGAGGTGCGTTCTCTTCTCAGATATTCCTTTGAAACGGAAATTACCGATGATAATATTCGACGCTTTATTTTTGGCAAGCACGGATATACAGAGTCTGTAATAAAAGAAACAAATAGCTTTCCGCTGTTTTTTAAGAATATTCTCATTCTGTCTTTCTACTTTGCCTATGCCTGCTACCAGTGTGATCTGAATGAGGGCTATGATGATTTGCAGGATTTAAAGGGCCACGTGGCTTCACGTGTAAAGAGATATTTGGAAGACACCTTGGTGAAAAACCAAATTACTATGTCCCTTGTGGAATTTGTGTTGGCCGATATTCAAACCGATTTGTCTCTTGGCGAAAAAAGTGAGCTGAAAGCATCGCTATTTAATCTGGGAACCTTCGATAGCGGATTTAATTTCCAACCCTATCTCAAGGCAATTTCGGATTACGAAATGTCACCCAACCGATATAAAGCAAGTAAGCTTGAATTGACAAGCTTGTTTCAGCAGCTTGTTGACAACTTGACCTTTTTAAAGAAATACAAATTGCTCGAGGATGCTCCCGGCGAGTTCCGATTTGTTTCGGAAACCTGTATTAAAAAGCAGAAGCTTAACATCGCACTCAGCCACAACGAGCGTTATGACGAGCTTCCTGTGAACCACTTATTCTTCCGGGATGAAAGCACAAGAGGAATAATTTTCCGCTAAGTCGGAGGCCAAGC
>JAZSDB010000084.1:0-3191 GCA_045530975.1 Eubacteriales bacterium | reverse complement strand
ATAGGTGCTCACGAAAGCGGTCTTATCGGTGATGACCCCAACGGCATTCCCAATAACCTTATGCCCTATGTTACCCGTGTTGCAAAGGGTGTTCTTCCCCATCTCAATGTTTTCGGCAACGATTATGAAACCCACGACGGCACCGGTGTGCGTGACTATATCCATGTTGTGGACCTTGCTTCCGGCCACTATGCGGCATTGAAGGCCCTTTCCGCTCCCGGCGTTTCTATCTACAATCTGGGCACCGGAAACGGATGCAGTGTGCTTGATATTGTAAGCGCCTTTGAAAGGGTAAACAATATTAAAATTCCTTATCAGATAGCTCCCAGACGTCCCGGCGATATTGCCGAATGCTATGCCGATGCCTCCAAGGCGGAATTTGAGCTCGGCTGGAAGGCAAAGCTGGGATTGGATGAAATGTGCAGATCGGCTTGGAACTTTGAATCCAAGCACCGTTAAAATATTTTTTGGAAGTGATACCTTGTTTCGCAAATTTATGTACGGTCGCTACGGTAACGACCAGTTTAACCTCTTTATCATAATAGTTTCTCTTGTTTTCTGGTTGCTTGGGGTAATCTTCAGGGGCACCGCAGGACTTATCTTCGGGCTTTTGCAGTTTATCTTTCTGGTGTGGTGGGCCTTGCGTGCCTTTTCACGCAGTCACTACCGCCGCAGGCAGGAAAATGCCGCCTTTATGCGGATTTACACTCCTGTAAAGAATAAGCTGGGCGCTGTACCAAAGTTTTTTAAGCGTGTGATGGACCGTAAGCACAAATATTTCAAATGCCCCCTTTGCAAATCCCGTTTACGTGTTCCCAGAGGCAGAGGAAATATTACCGTCACCTGCCCCCGCTGTAAGCACCGCTTTGATGAAAAAAGCTAAAATAAAAATCCGTGATGCAGAAATCACGGATTTTTTATATCCTCACGGTAAAGGGTAATCATATATTCATTTTCGGTGAAAACCTGGCATTTGGGTGCAATATCGAGATAATTTATGGATTTCAAGCCCACGATTCCCGTACCGCAGAACTTAAAATATGCCTCCTTGGCGGTCCACAGCTTGAAAAACCTGTCCCTGCGCTCTTCATCGCTTAAGCCCTCGGCATAAATAAATTCACGGTCGCTCTCGGTGCCTGCCAAGCTTAAAATCCGCAGGTCGATGTCCCTTACCAATTCCACGTCGGCACCGATGTTTTTATGGCTGACCGCACAGACCACCATATCCTTGGAATGGCTTATGCTGAAATGTATATCCAATCCAAAAGCAAAGGGCTTGCCTGCCTCGGTGCGCTTGATTACAATGGCATTCTTATCCACACCGCACAGCTTGCTTATACCCTCACGGGCAAGGATTTCACCCAAAACACTGCGCTTGCGGTCCCTTTCACTGCGATAGCGCAAAATGGCATTTCGGCGGTCATCGGGCATATTATTCAGTGTATTTTCATACTCCTCTTGGGAAAAATCCAAAAGGGAGCGCATCAACAGCTCCAAAATACCGCCTCCTTTTGCGGATGTAAAAATTCAAGCTCCGTTAGATACGAGAGCTTGATTTTTTATAATTATTTATCGTTTTTGTTTTTCTTGAGCTTCTTTACCTGCTCGATTATAGAATTTATCAAGCTTTTCTTGTCTGCCTTTGCGGGAGCATTAATGTCAATAACCTTAACCTCACCGCCGGAAATAACCAAAACCGAAAGGGGAGTTACCGTAACCCTTGCGCCGGAGCCGGAGGGGATGTTTGCCTTTTTTGCGGTTGCATTGGTAATGCTTGCACCGCCGCCGGCAAAGCCCGCCGAAACCTTGGAAATGGGTATAATAACGGTTTCGCCCACCTCTATTCTTTCACCGATGATAGAATTAACGTCTGCCATTTCCAACGCCTTATCGGCGGTGAAGGACATCAATTGCATCAGGTTCTCCGATGCCGAGTTCTTTTTGGGTTCGTTACCGTTCATTGTCATTCTCCTCTGTATTTTTTTCTGCGGCAAATTCCGAAAGCTCGCCCAGCTCACGAAGGGCATAGCGAACCAAATGGAAAATCCGCACCGATGCCGCCATTTCAAATTCGAAGCTTGACTCTCCGTCAAAGTCGCAATAAATGCTCACGTCTGTATTTTTGTCCTTAATTCCTGCCATTGTTGTGGCATAGCCCACCAAGGGATAAACCACCGCACAGGCAATTCCGTAATCCACGGCAGTATCTGCCGCATCGCCACCGCCGCACACCACCGTAATATTCAGACGGTCCAACCTTGTTTTCTTGAGGATGGCTATCAGCCCGTCCAAAAGCAGTGTTGCCAGTGAAATTATTGTGGCGATTTTATCGGTCAGCTTTTGATTTTTCGCATCTTCATCGGCAATCTCTGCCTTTTCTTCGATGTCAAAGCCGAGCAGTTTTTTCAGCCAAGCCAAAATCCTGCTTTCCTTTTTTTCCTTTTCGCTTTTCGGCTTGTCCTTTTTTCGGAAGGTAAAGCACAAAAGCTTTACATAAAAGCCCACACCCTTATCACGGGTGAAGGTTAATCCAATCCGCAGACGAAGTGCCAATAAAAGCAATATCAAAAGCAGGATAACGCCCAAGACAATTCCTGCGATTTTCAATATAATCACGGCGTATCCCCCTTTTTGCTTTTATCTTTTCCGATTTTAGCACATTTTATGGCCGAAATCAATGCTTTTGTGGGATGGAAGGTTTCACACGGTCTTGTTGTACTTGCTCATCGCACTCTCGACGGTGCCGTTTATAACCTCCGAAACAGCCAGTGCGGCGCTGTCGACGGCACTTGCCAAATCTGCCATTTCCTTTTCGTCAAATCGGCTTAAAACCCAATCGGGAGTATCCATACCCTCGGGACGCTTTCCTGCGCCTACCTTTATTCTTGCAAACTCCTGAGTACCCAAAAGCTGTATGATGTTGTTCACACCCTTTTGACCGCCCGAGCTGCCGTTTTTGCGAATGCGCAGACTGCCCACGTTAAAGCAAATGTCATCGGTGATAACCAAAAGCCGGTCGGGTGACATTCTGTAACGCTTCATTGCGGCGGTAACCGCCTGCCCGCTTAAATTCATAAAGGTCTGGGGCTTCATCAAAAGGCAATCGGTGCCGTCTATATCACCAAATCCCACCAATGCATCGAACATTTTTGTTTCCACGTCGATACCGTGCTTGTCTGCAAGGCGGTCTA
>JAZSDB010000137.1:0-3548 GCA_045530975.1 Eubacteriales bacterium | reverse complement strand
ACTTCAGGCAGGTTTATTTTTGGTCATTATACACCATCGATAATTAAAAGTCAATGATAAATCTTCATCCATCCCCTGCCCTGCGCTGTAATCAAAGCCCCAAAATGCCCAAACTGCTGTTGGCGCAAAGAAAAGCGCAGTTTTTAAATCGTTCACAAAAAAGAAATATTTTTAGTCGGTTGCCACACTCAAGCAGCAACCGACATAAATCATTTAAGCTTGACCTTTTTCAGGAGAAGAGAATTTGTAACCACCGAAACCGACGAAAAAGCCATTGCCGCACCTGCCACAACCGGACTGAGCAGGCCGAGGGCAGCAAGAGGAATACCTACGGTATTGTAAAAGAAGGCCCAGAAAAGGTTTTGCTTTATCTTTCGAATGGTGGCGTGAGACAGAGCGATGGCATCGGACACAGCGGAAATACCTCCGCCCACAAGAACAACATCCCCTGCCTCCATAGCAATATCGGTGCCGTTGCCCACGGCAAAGCCAACGGAAGCGGCAGTGAGAGCGGGCGCATCGTTAATTCCGTCACCAACCATAGCCACAACGCCGAAGTGTGAGCGCAGCTCCTTTAATTTATTCACCTTGCCCTCGGGGAGAGCATTGGCAACTACCTCGTTTATACCAACCTTTTTTGCAACAGATTCTGCCGCAAGGGCATTATCTCCCGTAACCAAAACGGTATGGATGCCCATATTTTTAAGTCTTTCCAGTGCACCAAATGAATCCTTGCGTATCGGATCGGAAACAGCGATGGCCAAAGCAGGTGATTTATCAACTGCGGCAACCACAACCGTTTTTCCGTCATTTGTCATAGCATAAACCGATTCCGAAAGCTTGGTGCCGCAGATTTCCTCTATCCATGAGGGCTTGCCAACTGCCACGCTCCTGTTGTTTACCGTTGCGGAAACACCGCAGCCCACCACAGAGGTAAAATCCTTCACCTCGGGCATATCGCCTGCATAGCTTTCGGCAATAACCGATGCCAAAGGATGCTCCGAGCGTGATTCCGCACCGGCGGCATAAGCAAGAGCATCGGGGATATTTTCATTCAGAATCAACATATCAGTCACAGAGGGCTGCCCCTCGGTAACGGTTCCCGTTTTGTCGAGAACCAGGCATTTTATTTTGCAGGAAAGCTCCAATGCATCGGCATTTTTGATAAGAATACCCATTCCCGCACCTCTTCCCATTCCCACCATAAGGGCGGTAGGAGTGGCAAGTCCCAAGGAGCAGGGGCAGGCAATTACCAGCACCGAAACAGCGCTTTCGAGAGCATCGGAAATACTTTTTCCCACGAAAAAGGTAGCTACAAGTGTTATCACCGCAATAAGGCCAACCGCAGGAACAAACACCGCAGAAACTTTATCGGCAATGGTCTGGATATGCGCCTTGGAGGATTGTGCCTCCTCAACAAGGCGGATAATTCCCGAAAGAACGGTATCCTCACCTACGCCCTCGGCACGGAATATCACCGAGCCCTGACGGTTTACGGTACCGCCGTATATCTTACTGCCGATTTCTTTTGCAACCGGCATACTTTCGCCTGTAAGCATAGACTCATCTATATGAGTAGAGCCCTCTGTAACGGTTCCGTCGGCAGGGATAGATTCGCCCGGTCGAACCACTACCATATCACCTACCGTTATCTGCGAGGCAGGGATTTCCTCTTCCCGTCCCTCTCTGATAACAATAGCGGTTTTGGGAGCAAGGTCCATAAGCTTTTCTATTGCCTCGCTTGTTTTTGAACGGGCACGGCACTCCAGGGTTTTGCCCAAAAGCACCAAAGTGATGATCATTGCCGAGCTTTCGAAATAAAAAACATCGTTGCCCGAAATCAAGCTGTAAACGCTGTACAAATAGGAGGCAGTGGTACCCAGCGCAACCAAAAGGTCCATACCGGGGCTTTTATTTTTTAAAGAATGAAAGGCGGCTCGATAAAAACGGAAGCCCGCCACAAGCTGAACAGGGGTGGCCAAAGCAAACTGCAGCCAACCATTGTGAAGGATATGCACAAGATGAGATTCCGAGGGAAAAAGCATAAATGCCATCATCACAAAGAAGGGCAACGAAAGGACCAATGAGAATATAAACATTCTCAAGGTTTTCGTAAATTCACGCTTTCTTGCGGTACGGACATCCTCCAGCACCGAATAGCCGGCTTTTTTTATGGCCTTTTCCAACGTCTTTTTATCGGTAATGTCGTTGTCAAAGGACACCTCTGCCCTGCCGTTTGAATAGGAAACGGTGCATTGAAGCACGCCCTTTTCGGCATTCAAAGCATTTTCAACAGCGGCAGAGCATCGCACGCAGGACATTCCGCCAACCTTTATTATTGTATTCTCTCTCATTTTACGGAAGCGGCAAAGCCGATAGCTGTGATTGCGGAAGCGATTTCCTCGGGAGTTGTTTTACCCTCGGCATAAATCACATCTGCCGATGCGGTTTCAAGAGAAACCTCAAATTTCTTTACGCCCTTTACGGATTTAAGGGCCGCTTCAACCCTTGCCTTGCAATGGTTGCAATGCATACCTTCCACGGAAATAACGGTATTGATTTTCTTTTCAAACATAATTTTCTTCCTTTTCTCTTAGTCATCTTTGTCGGATTTTTTTGATTTGCCGCTAATCTTATCACGGATAAGCGAAAACACAAGACAGCCCGCAAAAAGCACTCCTGCGATAACAATATAAACAATAGGGCCTCTTATCATAAAAACACCTCTGAAGAATTATTTTCGAATATAATGATACGACTTTCAAAAATTTTTGTCAATAATATTGAGCGAATTGCTTTGTAGAAATTACACAAAAAGATTTACAAATAGTTACAACAAAAGCCGATTGACGTATTATACAAACCGATATATAATGTAGAAAACATATAGTTGCGGAAGGCCTCCGCAGTTTATTTTTAATCTTTGGGAGAATATTTATGATTAAAAGGTTTTCAGCTCTGCTTTGTATTACAGCTATGCTTTTTGCCATGATGCCGTTATGCGTCGGCGCAGCAAATACATACTGGGGATTTGACGATTACGATGTATTGGAGTATCCCGGTGCGCCTGCGGAAATTACCTCCTATCCCACCACAATTACCAAAAACAACAATTCCCTTTATACCATTACCTGCGCCACCGATGCAGGTACTCTCGCACTTACATTGGTAGAGGAAACCTGGGGCACCTTCAACCTCGGGTCCTGGAAGCTTACCGAAAAAAACGGCACCGTCCATACCTTTGTTGACGGCAGCACCGATATGGAATATGTGCATCAGCTCTATTATTCCGACAGCGAGGTAACCTGGTCCGGCGGTAACCACGGCGGCGAAGCCTTGGAATCCTTAAAGTTTTACAACGGCGAAACAGGCGCGGAAATTAATTTGGCTGTTGGTGAATCCGCAACGGTTAACGTTTTGCACGTTATCGAAAAAACCTATCTCCTTCACTTCCCCGACGATAATAACGACAGCATTAACGACTATATTAACAAACACACCTCCTTCACCGAAGACCAAATTTATGCTAAGCTTACCAGAAAATACAC
>JAZSDB010000153.1:0-2539 GCA_045530975.1 Eubacteriales bacterium | reverse complement strand
AGATGATCGGTAAGAGAAGAAAGTTCCTCAACTACCTTCTCAAGAACGACATCGAAAGATACCGTTCCATCATCGAAAGATGCGGCATCAGAAAGTAATTTGAATTTTCGCAGGCAGAAAGCTGTCGGTGGATTTTTAAAGCTTTCAAAAAAGAGTTTTAACGATAACACCTCGGAGTTTTTTAAAAGAGTTCCGAGGTGTTTGTCCGTTGAAATACCGAAAGTTTTTCGGTTTTCGGGTAATAATAAGTCAGTACGGGTTTTCGGGCAGTTTAGCAGTTAACTATGGGCCGAAAGGGCTTTTGTTCGACCTTTAGTTAAGTGTTAAACTTCGCTCGATTTCCCTGAAAATATTTTTCAGAAGTAAGAAAGGAAAAAAGCTATGTTTAACAATTTCAAGACATTCTCTTACGAGCTTGCGGGCAGACCTCTTGTTATCGAAACAGGTAAAATCGCACAGCTCGCAGGCGGCTCCTGCCTTGTTCGCTACGGCGAAACCGCAGTGCTTGCCAATGCTACCATGTCTGCCGCTCCCAGAGACGGAATCGACTTCCTTCCCCTCTCGGTAGATTATGAAGAACGCCTTTACGCTGCAGGTAAAATCCGCGGCAGCTGGAACAGACGTGAGGGCCGTCCCACCGAGCATGCAATCCTTGCATCCCGTGTTATCGACAGACCTATCCGTCCCCTTTTCCCCAAGGATCTCCGTAACGATGTAGTGCTTTCTCTCACCGTTATGTCCGTTGATCCCGATTGCTCTCCCGAAATCTCCGCTATGATCGGCGCATCCATCGCAATCTCCATTTCCAACATTCCCTGGAACGGTCCCATTGCAGGTGTATTTGTGGGCCTTGTTGACGGCAAGATCGTTATCAACCCCACCGCAGAGCAGAGAGCAAAGAGCGACCTTGAATTGACCGTTGCCGGCTCCAAGGAAAAGGTTGTTATGATCGAAGCAGGCGCCAACGAGGTTGACGATGAAACCATGTTCGAGGCAATTATGAAGGCCCACGAGGCAATCAAGCCCCTTTGCGAATTCATCAGCAGCATTCAGGCGGAAATCGGCAAGCCCAAGTTTGAATATCCCTCCTGCGACATCGACCACGATATGTTCGACAAGATCGAAGCTATGGTTGGCGAGGACGTTAAGAAGGCACTTGACACCGATGACAAGCGTGTACGTGATGCGGCTCTTCAGCCCATTTACGACAGAGTATATGCCGAGCTCGAGGAAGAATATCCCGAAGGCAAGGCAATGATGAACGAATGCCTCTACAAGCTTCAGAAGCAGATCGTTCGCAGATGGCTTCTCGACGAAAAGAAGCGTGTTGACGGCAGAAGAATGGACGAAATCCGTCCCTTGAACGCAGAAGTAGGTCTTCTTCCCAGAACCCACGGCTCGGGTCTCTTTACCAGAGGTCAGACACAGGTTCTCACCATCGCTACCCTCGCTCCCGTAAGCGAAGCACAGCTTCTTGACGGTATTGACGAAGAAGAAACCAAGAGATATATGCACCACTACAATATGCCCGGCTATTCCGTTGGCGAAGCAAAGGCGGCAAGAAGCCCCGGACGCAGAGAAATCGGTCACGGCGCATTGGCAGAGCGCTCCTTGGTTCCCGTTCTTCCCTCTGTTGAGGAATTCCCCTATGCCATCCGTTTGGTAAGTGAGGTTGTTTCCTCCAACGGCTCTACCTCTCAGGCATCCGTTTGCGGCTCTACCCTTGCTCTTATGGACGCAGGCGTGCCCATCAAGGCGCCCGTTGCAGGTATTTCCTGCGGTCTTATCACCGAGGGCGAAAATTGGGATACCATGATCGACATTCAGGGTCTGGAAGACTTCTTCGGCGATATGGACTTTAAGGTAGCAGGTACCAAGAAGGGTATCACCTCCATTCAGATGGACCTTAAGATTGACGGTCTTACCCCTGCTATCATCAAGCAGGCACTTGAAACCACTCACGCAGGCAGAAATTACATTCTCGATGAGGTTATCACCGCTTGCATTGCAGAGCCCAGAGAAGACGTTTCCAAGTACGCTCCCAAGATGATCTCCACCAAGATCGATCCCGAAAAGATCCGTGAGGTTATCGGCTCCGGCGGTAAGGTTATTCAGAAGATCTGCGCCGACACCGACTGCAAGATAGACATTGAGGACGACGGCAGCGTATTTATTGCAGCCGTTAACAGAGAAAATGCTTACAAGGCATTGAAGATTGTTGAAGCAATCGCAAAGGATCCCGAGCCCGGCGAAATCTTCTGGGGCACCGTAACCAGAATTATGACCTTCGGCGCATTTGTTGAAATCGCTCCCGGCAAGGAAGGCCTTGTGCACATTTCTCAGCTTGACAAGAAGCGTGTTGCAAAGGTTGAAGATGTTGTTTCGGTTGGCGACACCATTAAGGTTATCGTTTCCGAAATCGACGACAAGGGCAGATTGAACCTTTCCAGAAAAGACGCTCTCGACGTTGTTGAGGATATGTAAGGGCGCTGACGCGCTCGCCCGAAAAAGATTATTTCGGGCGGTTTAAAGAGCTTTG
>JAZSDB010000024.1:0-7312 GCA_045530975.1 Eubacteriales bacterium | reverse complement strand
ACTTGGAATGGGTCGCTGTCAAGGTGCCTTCTGCGGTGCAAGGGTGCACGAAATCATTTGTAAATATTACGGATTAAAGCCCGAAGAGGTCCTTTGGGACAAAAACGAATCCTATATCATCGCCAAAAAGGTGGGTGACCGATAATGAACAAGCCCCAAAAAAGAGATATAATAATTATCGGCGCAGGTCCTGCGGGAATGGCGGCGGCATTGGCGGCCTACAATGCGGGAGTGAAGGATATTCTGCTGATTGAAAGAGAAAGAGAAACCGGCGGAATTTTAAATCAGTGCATACACAACGGATTTGGACTCCACCGCTTCGGCAGTGAGCTTACAGGCCCCGAATATGCGGCAAAATACAGCGATATGCTGAAGGACACCTCGGTGGAAATAAAGGTTGGCACCACGGTGCTGAGCTTGGAAAACAAGATAGTTTCCGCAGTTTCCGAGGAGGATGGCTTTTGCCAATACGAGGGCACGGCAATTATCCTTGCCATGGGCTGCCGCGAGAGAAACAGAGGCCCCATTTTTGTGCCCGGCAACCGAGGAAGCGGTGTATTTACGGCAGGTGCCGCTCAGAGATACCTTAATATAGACGGCTATCTTGTGGGCAAGCGTGTGGTTATTCTCGGCAGCGGCGATATCGGTCTGATTATGGCAAGAAGAATGACATTGGAGGGCGCACAGGTTTTGGCGGTAGCTGAAATTATGCCCTATTCCAACGGTCTTTCCCGAAATATTGCCCAATGTCTGGAGGATTATAATATTCCCCTCTACCTTTCCCACACCGTCACCGATATAAAAGGAAAAAGCCGCTTGGAGGAGGTTATTCTGTCCCGTGTGGATGAGAATATGAAGCCCATTCCCGATACCGAAATTTCCTTTAAGTGCGATACCCTTCTTCTGTCCGTGGGCTTGGTGCCCGAAAACGAGCTTTCCCGTCAGGCCGGCATTTCCATCGACCCACGCACCAAGGGTGCCTTTGTAGGTGAGGATATGCAGACCGACTGCGAGGGTGTATTTGCCTGCGGTAACGTTTTGCACGTTCACGACCTTGTGGACTATGTTTCGGCCGAAAGCGAGCGTGCGGGAAAAAGTGCCGCAAAATACGTGCTTAACGGCGGAAAAAGCTGTCAATTGCCTGCAATAACCATTAAAAACGGCGCAAATATTTCCTATACCGTACCCCAAACCGTTCACAGCGAGGCGGTAGAAAAAGGGGTGGATATTTTCTTCCGTGTGAGAAAGAATATTCCCGCAGGTGAAATTGTTGTAATGTGCGGAGAAGAAAAAATCGCATCCTACAAGCGAGATTTTCTTATGCCTGCGGAAATGCAAAAAATCACCCTGCCTAAGGTTTTGCTGGAAAAGGCCAAGGGCGAGATAACAGTTTCCGCAAAAGAAAGGGAGGCATAAGCAATGAAGGAAATGATATGTATTGTCTGCCCCAGAGGTTGCCGTCTGAGGGTTGACGAGGTCGCCTTGGAGGTAAAAGGAAACTCCTGCCCCAAGGGAGCAGAATACGGAAAAACCGAAATTATTGCACCTATGCGCACCGTAACCGGCTCTGTGGCCATCGAGGGTGGTATTTATCCTCGATTGGCGGTACGTACCGACAGACCTATCCCCAAGGAAAAGATTTTTGACATTATGGAGGTGCTTCACTCCTTTACGGTAAAATCACCCGTAAAAAGAGGTCAGATTCTTATCGAAAATGCAGCAGGCACCGACGCAAGCATAATCGCATCCCGTGATATGTAAAAAAACACCTCGGTTTTGATAAAAAGCCGAGGTTTTGTTTTGTTTGTTGTTGAAATCGGTCGAATACTATGATATAATGCAATGTTGTATCATATAATATATTTATGTGCTTTTATAAAACAGCGAGGTGTTTTTTGATGACACGACGAAATAAATCCGCCAAAGGCAAAAAAAGAGATATATTGATTGCATCGGTACTGGTGATTGCGCTCCTTATCGGCGTTGCAGTATTGATATTGGTAGAGGGCTCGGTGGGCACTCCCGTTTATATAGACGGCAACCTTACCAGCATAAAGGTTTCCATCACCGAAATATGCACCTCCAACCGCACGGTCATTGCCACCGATGACGGGCTTTTCCCCGATTATATTGAGCTTCACAACGAAGGCGATTCCTTTAATTTAAAGGGCTTTGGCATTTCACTTCAGGCCAATGCGGGCATTGTGTATTCCTTTGGCGATATGGTCTTCGAAAAGGACAGCTATCTTTTGGTTTTTGCCGACGGCAAAAATGTTCCCTTCAAGCTTTCCGCTCAGGGCGGTGAATATGTAGGTCTTCTTTCCAAGGACGGCACCGTAGTGGCCAGCACTACCACAGTGGCCTCCGATGCCGACGAAGCAATAATGCTTCTTGACGGAAAATACACCCTGTCCAAAGCTCCCTCTCCCGGATATGCCAATACCGAGGAGGGCCGTGCCGCATTTCTGGACAGCGTGATAGACCGTGAAAACAATCTGGTTATTAATGAAATCCTTACCTCAAATCAATCGGTACTGCCCGATTTTCAGGGTGATTTCGGCGATATAGTGGAGCTGAAAAATATTTCCTCCGCCATTATCTCCACAGAGGGCTATTATATTTCCGATTCCATGGAGGACCGCTACACCTGTCCTCTTCCCAAAAAGGAGCTTGCCCCCGGCGAAATTATGATTATCTTTGCATCGGGCAAGGACAGAAGCACGGGCAGTGAATTCCATTCCGATTTCCGCTTATCCAAGGAGGAATCGGTTATCATTTCCGCAGGTGCAAAGTATTATTCCATGGAGGTTTCCTCCTGCCAAAGCAACTGCTCCACCTCCCGTATACAGAGCGAGCAGGGCGTGGAATATGTGGAAATGGCTGCCACACCGGGCTTTGAAAATGACGATGCCGGCCGTGAAGAGCTGGAAATTTCCAGAATAGACAAAAACGCTCCCATTGTTATAAGCGAAATTTTGCTCTCCCGTGACGAAGCACCCTACAAGGGCAGTCTGCGTGATGTAATAGAGCTTTGCAATATTTCCGATGCCGAGGTTTCCACCAAGGGCTGGTATATCAGCGATTCGGAGGAGGAGCCCTACCGATATGCTCTTCCCGAAAAGACCTTGGCGCCCAATGAATGTATGGTCCTCTTTGCCGAAAGCGGCGAGGGCAAAAATGTTTGCAATTTTTCCCTTTCCTCCCGTGAATCGGTTTATCTTACCACCCCTCAGTTCAAGCGCAGTGAATTGGTAAGCTGTGCCTCTGCGGGAATCGGCAAATCCCGAAACCGCACCATAGACAAGGAAGAGGTTGTATATGTAAGCGGAGCGCCTTCCATCGGATTCCCCAACGGAGATTCGGGCGTGGCCGCCTTTGCTTCCGCCATCCGACCTTCCGATGTGGAGATTAGCGAAATTGTGTCCTCCAACAGCAAGTATTATGCAGGCCCCTACGGCACCTATCACGATTTTGTGGAGCTTCACAACCGCACAAGCGATGCAATAGACCTTACAGGTTATTATCTTTCCGATTCACCCGAGGAGCCCCGCAGAGGCGCCCTTGACGGTGTTTCCATCCCCGCCAACGGTTATGTTATTATCATCCTTTCCTCCGACGGAGTGAACGTGCCCGACGGTTATCATTGGGTTGAATTTTCACTTTCCTCCTCGGGAGAGGTGCTCACCCTTTCAAAGGGCGACGAAATTGTGGATTATGCCGTTGTGCCTTCTCTGGCAAAGAATACCTCCTACGGACGTCCCAACGGAAGCGATGTCTTTGCGGTACTGGAAAGCGTTACCGCCAAAAAGGCAAATTCCGCCCGAGCCGCTTCAAAGGCAGCGGCTCCGCAGGCGTTGACCGCTCAGGGAAAGTATGACCAGGGCACCCTTTCGGTGGAGCTGAAGGGGGAGGGCAGTATTTATTACACCCTCGATTGCTCCGAGCCCACTGCCGCATCTACCCTTTACACCGCACCTATCAAGCTTTCCAAAACCTCGGTTATACGCTGCTGCTCCATTGCGGAGGGCAAGCCAATGAGCGAGATTCTGGACCTGACTTATATTATAAATGAGCCCGACACTCTGGAAACCATATCCATAGTGACCACTCCCGAAAATCTTTTCGACCACTACACCGGCATTTATGCCACCGGTCCCAAGGCCTCTTCAGCTTTCCCCTACAACGGCGCAAACTACTACAACCGTTGGGAAAGAGAGGCAACCGTATCTTTTTTCGATTCTGAGGGCGGCGGTTTTTCCGAGCCCTGCGGAATTCGTATTTTCGGCGGTCTTTCCAGAGCGCTCCCCAAAAAATCCTTTGCCTGCTTTTTTCGTACTGCCTACGGCAACGGACAGCTTGATTACAAGCTCTTCGACGATTATCCTCTGAACAGCTACGAATCCTTTGTATTGAGAAATACGGGGCAGGATTACCGTCACTCCTCTATGAGAGATGCAATGATAACCAGCATGGCCCGTGACTTTTTGGGTATAGATGTGCAGAATTGCCGTCCCGTGGTTGTGTATATCAACGGCGAATACTGGGGCTTGTATTTCATCCGTGAAAAGCTTAATGAACATTATGTGGCAGGTCACTACAATGTAGATTCCTCCAAGGCGGAGGTTGCGGTGGCCAACGGTAACAGAAGCGAAGCATATATGGCTTTGGTGGATTATGCCGCAAGCCACGACCTTTCGGTAAAGGAGCATTATGAGCACGTTTGCTCCCTTATGGACGTGGAAAATTATATCGATTATCACGCCGCACAGATGATTATTGCCAACACCGACAACGGCAATATACGCTTTTTCACCTATGAGGGCGGAAAATGGCGCTGGATAATGTATGACGTGGACCAGTCATTCCGTTCAGCCAATTACGATACCATCGCCGAGCATCTCAACCCCAAGGGTACAGGCGGCGGTGACAACTTCTCCACCCGCTTGATAAATGCTCTTATGAAGAATCCCGAATTTAAGGAAAAGTTCTTAAGAGAGATGGCTTATCAGCTTGAAAATGTGTGGAACGAAAAAAATGTAAATGCCTATGTGGATGAATTTTCTCAGCTTATCGCCGACGAAATGCCCAGAGAGTGCCAAAGATGGGAAAAGGATTACGATGCGTGGGTGAACTCGGTAAAGAGCTTGCGAACCTTTGCAAAAAACCGCGAGGCATACGTTATAAAATATGTAAAATCCTATTTTTCCCTTTCCGACAGTCAAATGAAGGAATACGGATTTAATATTTAATCTTCCAAAAAGGAGGTGGCGCTGTTGGCAGAACGCCGCGAAGAAAAATATCTGCTTAATTATGCGGAATATTCCATTATCGCAAACCGCATCAAGGCCGTACTTGCCCCCGATAAAAACGGAAAAAACGGAAGATATTCCATTTGCTCCCTCTATTTCGACGATCCCTTCGACAGCGCACTGGCCGAAAAGGAGGATGGCGATGCGGTTCATATAAAATACCGCATACGAACCTACAGCGGAAGCAAAAGCTTTATCAAGCTGGAGCGTAAAACCAAGCGAGGGATTGTAACCGAAAAGCATTCCGCAAAGCTTTCGCTTAAGGAGCTGGATGAAATTATAAACGGGCTTCCCACCGATGAAAAAAGCGAATGCTTCGGATTGGCCTCGGAAATGCGCACAAGGTCCTTCCGCCCCGTGGTGGCGGTACGTTACGACCGAGAGGCCTATGTAATGCCCACCTTGGGAATAAGGGTAACCTTCGATTTTAATATCGACACTCTCCCTCCCGACAGAGATGCTCTTTTCGGAAAGACCGAAAGGGCTATTCCCGCCATAAGCAGAGATAAGGTTGTAATGGAAATCAAGTATTCTCAGCGCTGTCCCAGCTTTATCAGAAAATGCTGCCAGACCTTCGGTATGCAGCTTTCGGTTTCAAAATACGCTCTCTGCAGACGTCCCGAGCTTTTATACAAATGATATTGCCTATTCCACATAAAAGGAGTTTTTAAAATGAGTATTTTTGACGCTATCAAAAAAAGTGTTTTGGAGGGATTTTCTCCCGAAACCACCCTTGCGGACATTATCCTTTCCCTGGGCGTGGCATTCCTTTCCGGCTTGTTTATCCTTCTGATCTACCGCCTTACAATGAAGGGCATTTCCCGCAACCGTACCTTTGAGATTACCCTTCTGCTTATCACTCCCATCACCGCCATGATTGTTCTCACCATTACCTCCAATCTGGCTCTTTCTCTCGGTATGGTGGGTGCGCTGAGTATTATCCGCTTCCGTACAGCTATTAAGGATGCCTCGGACACCGCATTTATGTTCTGGTCGGTTGCGGCAGGCATTACCGCAGGTGCTCATTTTTACAAGATTACCATTGTAGGTTGCTTGTTCATCGGTGCGGCCGCCTTTATTATCGCAAAGATTTCGGCGGCAGGCGCAAGACCGTATCTGCTTGTGGTACGTGCAAACAGCGATAAGGCACTGGATTATACCGCCCGTCTTCTTTCCGAAAACGGCATTAAAAACCGCTTGAGCTCTCTTGTGGACAACGGCGATTACACCGAAGTTGTTTACGAAATCGCTCTCAGAGGCGCACACCACAAGCTGGTTGCCGCTCTTTCCAAGCTTCCCGACGTGCTTTGTGTTTCCCTGGTTGACTGCAGAAGTTAATTTTTAAAGATAAAAAAGCTCCCTTCATCGGGAGCTTTCTTCTTTTGATACCAAAAGCTTTTTTATTACAATGGCGGCTATGGGAAGGATAAATATACCCAACACTCCGAAAAGCTTTAATCCCACATACATTGCCGCCAGCGTACCCAAGGGCGACAAGCCGATAAATCGACCTACAATCTTGGGCTCGATAATCTGCCTTATTACGGTTATTACGGCATAAATGGCAATAAGGGCAATGCCTCTGCCGAAATTCTGCGAAACAATGCATATTACTCCCCAGGGCACAAGCACTATGCCTGCGCCGAAAATGGGTAATATATCTATAAGCGAAATAACAAGAGCTATAACAAAGGCATATTCCACCCTTAAAATCCAAAAGGCAACCAGCAATTCCCCAAAGGTGATGGAAAAGAGCAGACCGTAGGCACGGAGGTACTTCCCCACCGTATCGGCAAGTAAATCCTTTACCGATTTTAAAAGTGGCTTTACCGATTTTGGAAACAGCGAAAGAAAAAAGCAATTTATTTTCACTCGGTCGATGGCAAAATAATAGGTGGCAATAATTATAACCACAAAGCCCAAAAGAAAGCTCGGCAACCACTTTGCGGCACCGCCCACAAGGGATAAAAGCTTGTCGGAAATGCCCTGCCCGTAAGTGCTGA
>JAZSDB010000078.1:0-3464 GCA_045530975.1 Eubacteriales bacterium | reverse complement strand
TTCCTTAAAATCCTCTACCGAAACAGCAACACCGTGAGGAATTTCATCATCCAAAAGTCTTAACACCTTTTCTCGGATAATTTCGGCAAAAATCTTGCGTTCGGGCTGATCGGTGAGATAATCCGCCGGGAAGAAATGGATACTTTCAACAAGAAGAGGGTCCAATTCTTCTAAAATATACTGAACACCGTCGCCGTTTTTGGCCGAAATAGGTACCACGGCATGAAATTTATATTGCGAAGATAATTGCATTATCTGCTCGGCAAGCTTAATCTTATCGGCCTTATCGGTTTTATTTATAACCAAAATTACATCAATGCCCGAAGCGCTATATTTATCCAAAGCCGCTTTTTCGTTAGGATTCAATTCGGTTGCCGCTTCAACCACAAAAAGAATAATATCGGAAGAATCTGCCGCATTACCGACAGACTTCATCATATATTCACCCAACAAGGTCTTCGGCTTATGCAAACCGGGAGTATCGGTAAATACATACTGTTTTTCATCAACTGTAAGTACACCCGTAATGCGATTTCTTGTGGTTTGGGGTTTTCTCGAAACTATGGCAACTTTTTCACCAAGCAAGGTGTTGAGCAATGTGCTTTTTCCTACATTGGGCTTGCCTGCTATCATTATAAAAGCTGTTTTTGTCATATCTACCTCTTGATTCCCAATATATCTAAAATCTCACGCTGTTTATCTTCCATAACAACCCGTTCTTCGTCGGTTTCGTGGTCATAGCCAAGCAAATGCAATGCCGAATGAGCGGCCAGAAAACAAAATTCACGCTTTGGAGAGTGGCCGAATTCTTTTGCCTGTCTGTATGCGGTATCTCTTGAAATAACGATATCCCCCAGCAAAACCATTTGTTCGGGAGTATCAAAATCATAAAAAGGAAATGATAAAACATCTGTTGCCTTATCGATGTTTCTATGCTCTTTATTCATTTCCCTTATAGCTTCATCATCGCATATTGTCACATTAACTTCAAAACGATGCTTGGGATAATGCGCTGTAACTACCGAACGTATAACACGCTTCATCAATGTTTCGTAAAGCTTGGGAATGGATTCCTCTGTAATTACATCAAAGTATATTTTTATCATTCTTTGGGTCTCCTTTTGAAAGTCTGTTTCTCATTGACTTCCCTTTTTACAGAACGTTGACCATCTCGCTTTTCATAGGCCTGTATAATTTTTTGTACCAAAGGATGTCTTACTACGTCTTTGTGAGAAAATTTGTAAATAGATATTCCCTTTATGCCGTCAAGAATTTCCAAAGCGTCAACCAAGCCGCTTTTTCTTAAGTATGGCAAATCTATCTGAGTAATATCGCCTGTAATTATAGCTTTACTATTATTTCCCAGTCGTGTAAGAAACATCTTCATCTGCTCAGGCGTGGTATTTTGAGCTTCATCAAGTATTATAAAGGCATCATCCAATGTGCGACCTCTCATATAAGCAAGGGGACAAACTTCAATTATTCCTTTTTCCCCATAGCTCTTAAAGCTCTCGTTACCAAGCATTTCTCCCAAAGCGTCATAAAGCGGGCGCAAATAGGGATCAATTTTGCTTTGTAGGTCACCGGGGAGAAAACCAAGTTTTTCGCCGGCTTCAACAGCAGGTCTTGTTAACACGATTTTAGATACCTGCTTTTTCTTCAACGCATTAACAGCCATTGCAACAGCCAAAAAGGTTTTGCCCGTACCCGCAGGGCCCACTCCAAAAATGATAGTATTTGCATTGATTGCATCTACATATTTTTGTTGGCCTACAGTCTTTGCTTTTATGGGCTTGCCTTTGTTGGTAAGACAAATACATTCATTAAAGATAACATCCAGTTCGTTTTGCTTTTCCTCGCGAACCATAGTTATAACATAGTTTATCGTGTTTTCATCAATACTTTCCGATAAACGGCTTACCTTTTCTAACTGTTCAATACACGAAGCCGCCATATTTACATTTGCAGAACTGTCTCCGCTGATTTTTATAATACCTTCTCTTGCGTATACAGATACAGAAAAGGCGCTTTCAATATTTTCAATGTTGCCATCCAATGTGCCAAAAAGCTTCAGTACAAAGTCTATGGAAACATCTGAAATGGTTTTTTCAAACAATTATAGACACCTCTAATTTTACTTCTCCATTATTATATCACGTCATTTATCAAAAGTCAAAATATATCTTGACTAAATCGATGTAATTTGTTACAATACATATGATTGATTGGTGTGCTGCTTAAGCGCATTGAATTTTATTTTCAGGAGGACTTTATGAAAAACGTATTGCGTATCGTTGCTCTGTTGTTGGTCTTAAGTATAGGCGCAGTTCTTCTTGCATCTTGCAATGATGAAGCGGCGGAATCTTCCACAACCAGCAATACCGAAAGCAAGGGTGTATTCGATAATCTCACACAAAAAGATTACGGAAAAGCCGAAGTTAATATTCTTGTTTACGGTGAATGGGCAGGAACCTACAAATCCACCGAGGTTATGCCTAAAGAAGGCGAACCTCAACTTCTCAATGATGCTATTACCAACCGTAATGAAATGGTTGAAAATTTCCTCAATGTAAAAATTGGCGAAATCACAACCAGCGCTATCGGCGAAATGAACACAAAAATCTCAGCAGACGTTATGTCGGGTATGGGTGAATATGACTTAGTTATGCCCTACTTCCCCGATGCCGCTACACTCGCATTGGACAACAGTTTCTATAAGCTAAATGATCTGCCCAACTTTGATATCAACCACGAATGTTGGGACCAGAACTGTGTTGAAAGCTTGTCCATAAACGGAACGAACTATTTCGTTACCGGCGATATAAGCTTACTTTCCTTGGCTTGTACTCACGCCATCGTTTTCAATAAGGATATGATAAACACCTATGGTCTTGAAACTCCTTATGATATCGTTAATGACGGTGCCTGGACAATTGATAAGCTCGAAGAAATGGCACAAAAAGTTACCGCAGACGTTGATGGTGTTACCGGTATGTCTTATAAGGACAGATACGGTTTCCTTATCAACTCCAACTTTGTAACTTCTATGTTCCTTGGCTCGGGTATGTCTTTGACCAGCAAAGACGGCGATGACATCCCTTATATTGCTATCACCGGAAATGCAACCACCTCTGCCTATACCAAGTTTAAGCGTATTTTTGACCTTGTAAATAACGAAAAAGCCACCGGTAAGATAGACTATGGCACTTATCAGAGCTCCGCTACCGCTACAGGCGGTTCCGTATGGGAAGCTGCAACACAGTCTGTTGCCAATAAGCTGGCTCTCTTCCGTGCAATGTCTATCATCGATATTATTGATCTTGGTGCAGAAGAATGCAACTTTGGTATTATTCCTGTTCCTAAATTTGATAAAAACCAAGAAAAATACTATTCTAATGTATCTACTATTCTTGCTACCTGCGTAGCCATCCCCACCTCTGTTAAGGATGTAGAAATGTCTGCAC
>JAZSDB010000256.1:0-5243 GCA_045530975.1 Eubacteriales bacterium | reverse complement strand
TCGGTGGAAACCTGATGATATCTGTCTATACCGTATTTACGGCAGGCATCCATAAGCACCGAGGTGCCGATAATGTTTGTCTGAAGAAAAACATCGGGGTTTTCTATACTTCTGTCAACATGGCTTTCTGCGGCAAAATTCACTACAACATTGGGCTTTTCTTCCTCAAAAAGCTTATATATCGCCTCTCTGTCGCATATATCGCATTTTACAAACCTGAAATTGGGGTTATCCATCACCGAAGACAAGGTAGACAAATTTCCCGCATAGGTAAGCTTATCTACACAAACTATTCTGTATTCGGGGTGCTTATCCAGCATATGGAAAACAAAGTTGCTTCCTATAAAGCCCGCACCGCCGGTAACGATTATTGTCATATCAAGTACATCCTTTATAATTTAATTTTGCCTTCTATGATATTTGCAAGATGCTTACCGTAAACCGATTTTCCATATTTTGCAATGGATTTTTCCATACTTTCACGGGTTATCCATCCACGGTTATAGGCAATTTCCTCAGGTGCTGAAATGATAATACCCTGACGGGTTTCAATGGTCTTTACAAAATCTGCCGCATCAACCAAGCTGTCAACAGTACCTGTATCAAGCCAGGTGAACCCACGTCCCAAAAGCTTTACATTAAGATTGTCCTCTTCCAGGTACATTTTGTTCAGATCGGTGATTTCGAGCTCACCTCTGGCGGAGGGCTTTACCTTTTTTGCCTTTTCCACCACGGATTTATCATAAAAATACAGCCCTGTTACACAGTAATTGGATTTGGGGTTTTGGGGCTTTTCTTCTATGGAAATTACCTTATTGTTTTCATCAAATTCCACTATGCCAAAGCGCTGAGGGTCATTTACATAATAGCCGAAGATGGTGGCCTTTCCGCTTTCGCTTCCCTGCACCGCCTCACGAAGGATTTTCACAAATCCGTTGCCGTAAAAGATATTGTCGCCAAGTACCATTGCGCAGGCATCGTCGCCTATAAATTCCTCGCCGATGATAAATGCCTGAGCAAGTCCGTCGGGACTGGGCTGTACCGCATAGGACAGATTGATACCAAACTCCTCGCCTGTGCCCAATAATCTTTCAAAATTGGGAAGATCCTGAGGAGTGGAAATAATAAGAATATCACGTATGCCTGCCAGCATCAAAACCGACAATGGATAATAAATCATCGGTTTATCGTAAACGGGAAGAAGCTGCTTGGATGTTACAATTGTTAAAGGGTATAATCTTGTGCCGGAACCGCCTGCCAGAATAATGCCTTTCATAACAAACTCCTTTTGGGTGATGAATATTCCGCAAAATACACTTCTTTTCACTGATTTTATCACATAATTTCTTTGAAAACAAGTGTTTTAACAAATTATATGTAATATTCAAGATTGAAAAGAAAAAATAAAAATCACCTTTCATTGCTTTGGTTCACAAAAAAGGATTGATGTGGGGGCGAGGTTATGATATAATAAGCACGGTATTTGTCGGTTGGAATTGTTAATCGGCAAATAATTTTGAATTTATGACGGCAGGAAGGATTTTATGAAAAGCGTTTACATTAAAAATCTAACCCTTTCCGCCCTATTTCTGGCCATAGGATTTCTGCTGCCCATGCTTACGGGGCAGATTCCATACATTGGCAAAATGCTTCTGCCGATGCACATTCCCGTGTTTCTCTGCGCTATGATATGCGGTGAGCGTTATAGCGGTGCTGTGGGCTTTGTTTTGCCCCTCGCTCGGTCATTCATATTCTCCGTGCCGATTATGTATCCTACGGCCATTGCGGTTGCTTTTGAGATGGGGGTCTATGGCATTGTTACGGGAATAATATTCAAACGCATATCCTGCGGTTACATAAAATCCATATACATTTCAATGATAGCGGCAATGATTTCGGGAAGAATCGTACGTTGCATTGCAGAGCTTATACTGTTACGGCTTCGGGGCAATACATTTGCACTTAATGCATTTATCAGCGGTACCGTTTTAAATGCCATACCCGGGATAGCAATTCAGCTTATACTCATTCCCGCCATTATGGTTGCACTAAAAACCAAAAAGGATAATTTGAAATAAACGTACCCTTCGAGGAGATATAAAATGCTTACAAAAATCAAAGCCCTTCTTGACGACGGGCAGTACACCTGTGTATTATCTGACGGCAAAAGCACACACACCTCAAAGGAACGTGGTGTGAAGCCCTTAGTGCAGTTTATTGAAAAGGACGAACTGCCCTGCGGTTTATTTGCCGCAGACAAGGTTGTGGGAAAGGCCACCGCTTATTTATATATAAAATTGAAGATACACAGCTTATATGCAAAGGTTATAAGCGAGCCCGCCGTGAAGGTTTTAACAGAGCACGGAATAGATCTTGAATATGACACCCTTGTGCCTAATATTATCAACCGAAAGGGTGACGGAATTTGTCCCTTTGAGGAGGCACTTTTGTCGGAAGATGATGCAGAACGTGCATATACAATTATTTTAAATAAAATGAAAGAAATGAATATAATATTCTAAAGGAGCATTTGATATGATTTACAAGGATTTTCAGGGTTTGAAGCTTTCCGCCCTCGGTATGGGCTGTATGAGATTGCCCCACTTGGAAAAGCATTGCGATATTGACATACCTGCCGTAAAAAAAATGGTGGCGCACGCTATAGAAATGGGCGTGAATTATTACGACACCGCTTGGGGTTATCACGACGGTAATTCGGAGCCCGCAATGGGTGAGGTTTTGTCTGAATATCCCAGAGAAAGCTTTTATCTCGCTACAAAGTTTCCCGGCTATGACCTGAACAATTTCGGGAAAACCGAAGAAATTTTTGAAAAGCAGCTTCTTCGTTGCAAGGTGGATTATTTTGATTTTTATCTGATTCACAACGTTTGCGAAAAGAACATCGATCATTATCTCGATATGAAATACGGCACTCTTGATTATCTTTTGGAGCAGAAGAAAAACGGCAGAATTAAGCATCTTGGTTTTTCCATACACGGAAATATGGAAACCATGGAACGTTTTATGGCGGTTTACGGCGACTATATGGAATTTTGTCAGATTCAGCTTAACTGGCTTGATTATGATTTTCAGAATGCCAAGGCCAAGGTAGAGCTTTTAAACAGCTTAAGCATTCCCATTTGGGTTATGGAGCCCCTGCGAGGCGGCAGCTTATGCAATCTTGCCCCCGAATACGAAAAGATGCTCAACGCTTTACGTCCCGAAAGCAGTATGGTTGAATGGGCCTTCCGCTATTTGCAAACCATACCCGGCGTAACCGTTACCCTTTCGGGTATGTCCAATTACGAGCAGATGGCGCAAAACATTTCTATTTTTAGTGAAAGCAAGCCCCTTGATAAAAAGGAAATGGATACTTTGCAGGTTATTGGCAAGGATATGACCTCGAAAAAAACTCTTGCCTGCACAGTCTGCCGCTATTGCACCACTCACTGTCCGATGGAGCTTGATATTCCCCGCTTGATTGAGCTTTACAACGAGCATACTTTCTCCGACGGCGGATTTATTGCTCCTATGGTTTTGAGCACATTTGATGACAGCAAAAAGCCCTCTGCCTGCATCGGCTGCAAGGCCTGCGAGGAGGTTTGCCCCCAGCAAATCAAAATCAGCGAGATGATGACAGACTTTAGCGAAAAGGTAAAATAGTATCGTTTATATCGGACGGCGCATAACATAAATCCCTGCTGTTCCGATCCGGCAAAATGGAAAAGATTAAACAAAACAGCGATTATTTCGGCACAGAAAACATAAGTAAAATAATATTGAAAATGGCGCCTCCCGTTATGCTGGCACAGCTTATTCAAGCCCTGTACAACATTTTTGACAGCTTGTTCGTGGGACGGTTTTCCGATGCGGGCTTGACTGCCCTTTCGATTGTATACCCCATTCAGCTTTTGATGATTGCGCTGGCGGTGGGTACGGGAGTGGGTATAAACACGGCAATGGCGGCAAAGCTTGGCCGTGGTGATGAGAAAAAAGCCAACGAATATGCAGGCGTGGGAACACCGTTGGCCGTTGGACTTTGGGCCATTTTTGCGGCGGTATGCTCTGCATTTATGCCCTTATATGCAAGATTGCAGACGAGCTCTCCCGATGTTATCAAGGATGTTATTACCTACGGTCGAATTGTATGCATTTTCAGCTTTGGGTTGTTTCTTGAAAGCATCTGGACGAAGATATTGCAGGCCCGCGGCGATATGAAAACTCCCATGGTTGCCCAAATTTTGGGGGCTGTTACCAATATTATTTTAGACCCTATACTCATATTCGGCTTGGTGGGTTTTCCTCAAATGGGTATTGCAGGTGCGGCCATTGCGACCGTAATTGGTCAGGCGGTGGCGGCCTTGGTGGTTATGAAAAAGGGTCTTTTCCCCTCCCCTGCGCTGAAAAAATATCCTCATTACATCAAAAGGATTTTTAAATTCGGCATACCGAACATTTTAATGCAATCGGCCTACACGCTGTACATATTCGGGTTGAATGTAATCTTGGCGACCTTTTCGGATGCGGCGGTAACCGTTTTGGGGCTTTACTATAAGTGGCAGACCTTCTTTTTCATACCTGTGGGCGCAATGCAGACCTGTGTGGTGCCCGTAATAAGCTATAATTATTCGGCAAGGAAGATTGACCGTTGCAAAAAGGCACTTAACACAGCTTTATTATTTGGCGGAGGTCTAATGATTATCGGCACACTGTGCTTTGAGCTCATACCCGAGCCGTTGCTAAGGTTTTTCTCGTCGGATGAGCAGGTGATTTCGGTGGGCATTACCGCTTTTCGGATAATCGGCTTGGGATATGTTCCCCTTGCCGTTTCTCTTACCTACCCCGTGCTGTTCCAAGCGGTGGGTAAAAGCTTTACCAGCTCTATGCTTACCATCATACGCACGGTATTTTTGTTTGTGCCGCTGGCGTATCTGTTTTCAAGATTTGGATTGGAATATTTCTGGTTGACTTATCCGGTTACCGACACCACCGTTTCACTACTTGGATTTATTTTGGCGGCTAAGTTTTTTAAAAATCCGTAACATAAAAATACAATGGGCCGCAGAAACCATCTGCGGTCTTTTTATTTAAAGGAATTTGATTGAATAATCCGCTTCTTATTCTGTTGACAAACTCCTCCGAATAAGCTATAATACCAAAGTGCAGTAAAAACCGAATATTATCGAGGTGTGGCGCAGTTGGGGAGTTTTTCCGAGCGCCGTCGGGGACGGATGCAGCGAGGA
>JAZSDB010000154.1:0-2751 GCA_045530975.1 Eubacteriales bacterium | reverse complement strand
GGTAATGTTCTTGCTTCCGTAGGTGCCGATAGACTGAAGAATATAATAGCTGTAATCGCTGCTGAGCACAAAATCGAAGTTATTGAGCATTACATCGTATTTGCTGAGGTCGCCGTCGCAATTCTTAAGCCAAGAAGAAAGAGGCGAAGAATAGGAAGACATTTTGGGATAATACAAGCAGGGCTCTTCGGAGCCGTTATTGGTGGAGATAGAAACATAATAAGGGATCTGATCGATATTTGCCGCACCTATTTCCGCAAAGGGAATAGAAAATTCAACAGTGAAGGAATTGGCGGCGGCAACACCCTTTGCAGATGCGGTAGAGCCGGTAACAGAGGTATTTATACCTGCACTGCTGCCGTTGTAATAAAAGTCGTAATAAGAGGTATATTTAGCCGCATTGGTGGTATTGAACCAAAGACGAAGGTTGGTAGCACTGCCGTTGCCGGTACCCGCTACGGGAGGGTTGTAAATTACAAAGGCGCCGTAAAGGAAGTTGCTGTCGGAACGGAACTGGTATTTCGCATTGATGGATTTATCGGTAAAGGTCTTCTGCCAGATACCGGTAGTACCGTTTACGATAGTCCATCCGTCACTTGTCCAACCGCTGTCATTGATATTGCCGTCTACAACAACAGATTCAATGGGAAGCTCCTCGGTATCTGCAACCTTACGGTACTTGGCTGTGCAAACATATCCGCTGTCGTACCAATTAAGGGAGGGTGTAGTGGTGGGCGCAACCAAAGATTCCAGGTTAAGGTTAGTAAACTGGAACACATCGCCTACCTGCCAATTGTAGGCATCGGCAATAGCCGCATCACAGTTGGCATTGATATACTTCACACCGCCGGTAGCGGTATAATCGTTACCCTTGTTGAGAAGATAAAGGAAACCGCCATCGGGCACGTCGGCATTGATAACGCCGTCGGCAGTGCCGAGATAATCCTTTATTTCAACAATTTCATAATAATTGCCATTAATGGGAGCAAAGGCAATAACCAAGCGCCACGCCTGGCTGGTATTATAATCCTGACTGGTGATAATAACACCGGATGCTTCAACAGCGTGATTATTGTAATGTGTAAGCCACAAGCTGTTCCATTCGTTTTCACCGATAGCAGTAACATTCATTACCGCCATAACGGGAAGAACGAGAAGAACCGCCAATAAAACAGCTAAAATACGTTTCATAGGTCTACCTCTCTTTTTGTGAAAAATGTTAACATACATATAATCATATTATAACGAATATGTGCTAATTGTCAAGGCCATATTACGCATATTCCGAAAATTACACAGAATTTCCAAAAAAAGACCGTTGTACAAATACAACGGTCTTTTCAATACAAATGTTAAGCTTATTCTAACAATCCGTAAACGGTAAAATACGGGGCGTGAGAATTGCACCGATTTCTTCCTTGGCACTTTCACTTAATTGACAGGAACGTGGAGTTTCAAAAACATTAAGCGTGCCGCAGGTGAGAGAATAACCGATTTTTATATCTTTTCCGTCTTTATGAAGACGAAAAACACAATCATAAATACACTCGCAATTATCGTTAATCCAATTTTCCACCGACAAAATATGACCGATAATTATCTTTTCCTCATTCTTGGTCAATGGGATGCTTATATCATTATCATAAGACGGAGATACCGTCAAAGATACAGTTGTTTCCTGCGAGGGATTTTCTTCCTCAAAAACAATATATTGGCGCAGAATTCCGTCAAGCCACTTTCGGGTTTCTTCGTCAAGGGTCTTATGTCTTTTGTTGGTTTCATCATTTATCTCTCCGCCCACATAGGTATAGCGCATTTTTGCAATTCCGCCGTCGGGCATTATTACCTCGAAAAGAAATTCACCGTAGCAATCGCAGGTTTCATCAGCCCAGTAACCGTTAATAATGGCGTTATACAAACGGTCTTCCTCTTCCTCTGTTAAAGGAATATATACGCCGGGAATGTGAGTGGCAGAAGGCGAGTTCCCCTTTATCAAAACCATAGCACGGCTTTCTCCGCCCACGTCCACGGGGCCGTTATAGCCCAGCGCTCCATTAATGACATGATGATGAGTTCCGCCCGAGGGGAGATAAAGGCACAGCCCGTTTTTCTCATCAATCAGCATTCCTGCAGGAGCCCAGTAATGATAGCTGTTTCCGTTATAATTTATAATATATCCGGCATTATGGTTTTTGTCCTTGCCGTCTATCCAATTACCGTTGTCGATGTAATCAATCAAAATTTCCGCCACGGATCTGTGCAAAACCTGCCAACTGTTATCACCGTTAATATCACAAAACTCCACTCTTATATCCACAACATTGCCTGTACCGGAGGTGGTATCGGAGGTGGTATCGGAGGAGGAACCCTCGGAAGCACTTTCGGTGTCGGTTTCATCCGAGGTTACGGTGCTTTCGGATTTGGATTGGTTTTCGGAAATTTCGTAGGAAGAGCTTTCCGAAGGGGAGCTTGTACCCGATTCCCCATTACCATCGCAAGAGGACAAAGCAAAAAACACAAAAATCACAAGTGTAAAAACAATAAGCTTTTTCATAATATTACTCCTATTCCGCCCGCTTTACACTGCAGGCCATATCAAGCAGCTCAGTCTGTGTTACTGACTGATTTCCAATTATAACAAAGGTAATGTTGTCCTTTATCCAAGCTATATTTATGCTTCCCCAGTTGTTATAAGGATTGTCAACATTAATATAATATTTATTTCCGTTATTCTCTACCGCTTCATTGCAT
>JAZSDB010000139.1:0-6581 GCA_045530975.1 Eubacteriales bacterium | reverse complement strand
AGGAAAATCCCCCGATTGGCTTAATATCACCATATTCTATATTGCCGCAGCATTAACCTATTTTGTTGAATGGTACATTGTGAATAAGACCGATGTAAGGTGTAATCACCCCAAAATCCCCTTTCTTTTGCTCATATTTGTATTTGCCCTCTTTGTTCTGTTTACCTTTAAAGCTCCTCATTTGCCCCTTTTCCAAGACCCTGTAACCGGCCTGTTCGGAATATAAAAAAGACCTCCTGAGAGGTCTTTTTCTTTTGAAAATCAATGGGAGCTGAATATGATAATTTTGTCTTTTTCGGTAAATGTCAGCTTTATCTCATCCTGATCTCCGCCGAAGAGATAAACCCTTCCGTCTGCCGTAACATGACCGATAACAAAGGAGGGGTCCTGCTCCTCTGCGGGAAGAGAAGTGTCTGTGGTTGCATCGAAGACAGCTCTTATCAATTGGCCGGCGGTACAGCTTTCGGGCAATTCATCAAAATAACGGCTGATTTTCTTCACGTAAATTTCCTTGCTGTTGTAATTCTCGCCCACTTCTCCATCGTCGTAGCTGAGAATGTCAACATAGAAATCAAACAGCGCATCAACCTCACCGATTTGTGCAATCATCTTGCTTATGTATCGGTTGCTGATAACAACATTGTTCACGCTGTAGCTGTTTACAATATCGTGATGCTTGGGATCGATAATCTCCACAATAACATCTATCTTGCCGGGATCGTAATCGGGCTCCTTCTTCTTGCGGTTGATAATTTCCTGAACATAGATAAGATGAGCCAGCGCATTGGCGTCAATGTCCTCGTTCAATACCGAATCATCGGACAAAATAAGAATACTTGTGTCTTCAACGTTTTGAGAAACGAAATCCTCAATGGTAGAGCAAATGAGCTTTTCGTTAAAAATATCTGCCGCAACGGTTTTCTTGACAAAGGGATATTCCTTGTAGTGGTTCATCTTTTTGAGATTTGCCTCATCATCGATAACGATAATGTTAAGAATGGAATCGTCCTTCAAATCCCACTCACTGCAGAAGGAAACAAAACCGCGCATAATGTCATTGCTCTTGCTGTTGTGACCTAAAATTACTACGTTTTTGCGTTCAATCCAATAAGACTTATTAAGCTTTACGGAATAATCGGATTTTGCAACATGGCTTGTTTTGTCCACAGAATCATCATTGTCGGCAAGATAAAAGCTGCGGTTGATGCCCTGCTGCTTCATAAATGTCAAGGGAATAGCGTGCTTGTGGTTGGCAAGATAATTTTTCGCAAAGGTGGAAATGGGCTCCTCCTTGTGCTCAAAGGTGTATATTTCCGCACCCTTGTTGGAGAAAATCTCTTCGTAAACCGTGTTGAGTTCGGGCATAAGAGAGAACTGGGAAAGAATCTGGCCGAGCACCTGGTTAACACGAATGGGCACGATGTCACACTTGCCGTTTACCTGCTTGCTCTTAATGATTTTTGCAACCAGATCCCAAGTGGCATCATCGGTTATTTCAACAATTATCTTTTGGTTGGCGGCAGAGCTCTCTCTGGAGGTTATGTCAGCAACCTGCATAAGAGTTTTAACGGTTTGAGAATTGCCTCTGCTTTTTCTTTCCAGCCAATCCTTGTGCTCAAAACGGCAAATGGTGTTGTTTATGTCGTTGCCGAGAATTATTACGGAACGAGCTCTTTCCAAGGAAATATCCTGAAGCTGCTTAGAGGAGAATACATCCCCTTCTCTTACCAATACTGTAAGATTTCTGTAAAGCTTGTGCTTTTTAAGGGCTATTTTTCTTGCAAAATAGGATAATCCTGCATATTCCTGATCTATTTTGCGGTTCTCGCGGGCAATTGTATCGGCAATTCGCTCCTCAATTTCCCTCTGAACCTCTTCTTTCCTCGAATTAACAAGGATAACAATATTCTGCTTCTTGTCGCTGTATAAGTAATCGTTTACAATTTCCGAAGCACGGCTGTTCCAGTTCAGGATAACAATGTGATCGGAAAGAATTATCTTGTGCTTGCCCTCGTTGGCATTTTCGATAAAATTGGAAATGTAGTTTGTAACGTAACCGATAACCGCACCGGTGAAGGAAATCATTCCTATCAAAACCACACAAAGGCAGAATACAGAAACAAACACACCTGCTTCGCCTATGTCTGCAATTACAAACTGAATACAGCCGGCATCCAATATCATTGTCAAGGTGCAAAAAGCGGCTTCGATAAAGCCCATCTGCTCGGTGCCGTTAAGGGACAGCGCACTGATGATAGCCGCAGACAGTAAAAAGAACACTATATTGAACAGCAGAATGGCACCCAGAACTATTTTTCCCGGGTTTTTTGCGTGTTCAATACTGCGCCATTGATTAAATTTATCTCTCATTCGGGTATCTCCTGTCGTTATTCATATTTTTAATATTATAACATTATATGTAATATTTTGTCAATATTTCCGCCGCATCAAAGAGTAAATAGGATATGCTGCTTTTGCGCCTTGCCAAGGAGATAAAAAGCGAGACCTCCTTTTTAGGAAGTCTCGCTGAAGGGTATACTTGTAAATCAGTTGTTCAGCACCAAAGTTTTGAGGGTCATGTAGTCAAATATGTCGATTACATCATCTTCGGCAAGATTAGCACGTGCCCATTCCTCTTCGGTAAGAGTGTAGGCATCGAAGTAATGCATCTTAACCAGCATATAGTCGAACATATCAACAAATCCGTCTGCGTTAACGTCGCCCGCTGCATATTCCTGAACAGGAGGAACGGGATCGGTCACATCGTCGGTGTCTTCGTCGTTAACATTTGCGGTGTATGCAACCTCTATTTCATCAAGCCAGATGTGATCTGCACCCGATTCCGAAGGAACGATAGAGAACTTAACAAAGCGCTTGTCGGTAAGCTTGGAGATGTATGCGGTCATCACATAGGTATTCCAGCCGGTGGAGCTGTCGGTAGCAGTGTGTACTACATCCTCGGAATATGCGATGGTCTTGTAGGTGCCGTTCAATGTGTCGGATACCGAAATGGTTACCGAGAAGGGAATGGAGTTAATGCCCCAAGCGGAATTGGTAGCCGCATATACATTGAAGGTGTTGTAGCCGTAAACACCGGAGGTATCAACAATAATGTCAAGAACATCGGTGTTCCATCCGGAGTAACGAAGACCTTCGCCTGCATAAATGCTGCCCTTGTTGCCGTCGGTAAGCTTCTTGCCATCGTCGGCATATTCATCCACACGGGTATTTGCATCGGGATAGTATTTGCCGTTAAGAGAAACAACGCTCTTGTCAACCGCATAGTTGTTAAAGCCGTACTGCTTCATAATAGCGGGGTAATCCTTGTATGCTACGTTAACGTCAAGCATATCAAGACCGATGCCGTCGTATTCATAGCCATAGAAGGAATACTGCCACATACCGCACTCATCGCTGAGGTTTTCGTTGTAGGGATTGTAATCGCTGATAGAGGAATCGGAGGTAACCCATGCAATCCAGGTGTCGTAGGTGTTTACAATAGAAGAAGAAAGTTTGTCATAGAAGCTGTAGTTACCGTAAAGTCCGGGGAAATAACCGGCCTTTTCAAGGGTTTCGCACCAGCCGAGGCACATATTGCCGAGAGCAGAGTCGCTCAAAGCAATCTGGTCAGATTCTTCTACGTCAAGATAAATGGGATACTCGAAATACATTCCGTAATCTTCGATAACATCCATAACGAATTCTGCATCAGCAACTGCTTCGTTATAGGTCAAGGAGTAGGAATAGTAGTACAAGCCAATATCCATGCCCGCTTCACGAGCCATATTGTAGTAGGTAATAAAGTGAGGGTCAAAATAACGTCCGGAGGAATCCTCACTACCGATACGAAGGATAACGAAATCACATCCGTCTGCCTTCATTTTCTTGAAATTAACCAAGGAATAGTCGGCATCGCTTTCGGAATAACCGTCGGAGCCAACATTGTAGAAGGAAAGGTCACAGCCGAAGGCGATATTTCCGGCACTGCCGGGAATGCCTGCGCCCTGAACCTTGTTGGGCTTGGTGGCTGTGGGAGGAGGAGTAACGGGATCGTTGTCATCCTCGGATACGTCATCGGAGGTCACATCGTCGGAGGTAATATCATCGGAGGTCACATCGTCGGAAGTCACATCGTCGGAGGTCACATCGTCATTCTCGCCGTAGGGCTTGAAGCCGGCAACACACTTGTAGCTGTCGCCATACCAGTTAACATAGGGAGTGGGGGAGGGAAGCTTCTTGTTTGCAATGTCAATGTTGGTAAATACAAACTGATCTCCAACCTTCCAATCCTTTACGGCCTCCAGCATAGCATTGCAGGAATCGTTTGTGTAGTCGGGATAGGTAGCTGCATAAGAGTAGGTTACGGGGTCCGCAGCATAAAGCGAGGGCCAGTCGTTACCTTTGTTAATCATATAAACAAAACCGCCGCTGGGAACAGTAAGAGGCGAAGCACCGCCGTTTTCAATACCGTTGGAAATAGCAACTATTTCGTAAGCATCGGTGCCTGCAACGGGAGCAAAGGAAGCGTGGTAGTTCCAGGAACCCTCGGTATAAGATTCGGTGAAAATCATACCGGCGCCTTCTGCCTGATTGTTGTAGTGAGTTACCCAGAAGGGAGTGCCTTCCACAGGAACATCCTCGGCTGCCTCGTAAGCGGCATAAACCTGTACGGTTCTGGAATAACCGGTTGCGGTGTTACCGAGAAGGATCCAACCGAAAATTTCTTGGCCGCCGATTTCGCACTTGGAGTACATTACGGTGTTTCCGTAAACGTCGGTGTCAAAGCTGTAAACTTCAAAAATAGAAGAAGCAGGGAGGGTCCAGGAGGGAAGACTGTCATCTCTCTTAAAATAAACACCTACAGGACCGGATACATTGATGTAAAGACCTGCAGTGGGGTTTGTACCGCTGTAATCAATGGGAGGAAGATTGTCAACGGTATTGAAGGGCATTGCGCCGTAACCTGCAATAGCAGAGTCACTGAGAGAATATTTCTTAAAGAAAGCGCCACCGCCTTCCGCATCTACACCGTCCTGACTGCTGGTGTTACCTTCTGCGGTATAAACATAGTTGTCATCGGAGAAAACAACCATACCGATATGACCTTCGTCAAGAGGATAATAACCTGCAGTAAAGAAAATCAAATCGCCGGGCTGGGGCTTGTAGCTTGCCTGAGAAGGGGCATAGCTGTATCTGTAATAATCGCTGAAACGGTAGTATCCGAAATCATAAAGCTGGTTAGACCAGTTGGGTACATAGGTATCGGACCAGATGTATCCCCAAGAGCCGGGGTTGTTACCGCAGGAATCGGAAGCACCGTAAAGGTCGGTTACGTGGGCATTGTAATATACCCAGGAACAGAATGCGGCACACCAGGCATAACCGGAAATACCCATGTAGTCGCCATATTCTGTAACGTTACCGGTACCGCCGTATTCGCCGCTGAATTCGCTGTCGCTCTCAAGATAACCCATCTGGGAGAGTGCAACCGCTACGGCATCTCTTGCACCGTCACCGGTAAGAGGGATGTTATTGAGGTTTTTGTAGAACTTGCCTGCAGCATAAGAAGAATTGGGTCCGTAAGGATCTCTGTAATATGCATATTCGCCCTGCACATTGTTCCAGGTAATGGCAGAAGCGGGAATAGCAAATACAGAAAGTGCGAGAGCTGCAATCAAGCAAAGGGAGATTGCTCTGATAAAAGCTTTCTTCATAAAAGCCTCCTGATAAAATTTTTAAGGGATGACGTTATAACAGACCGAATTTGCAAAAAACAAACACTACCCACCATAACATCTAAATACTATATGGTGTCATTATAAAATAACAGCGATTTCTTGTCAATATGTTCAATGCACAAATCTTAAATGAAAATTAAATTTTGTAAAACCTGCACAAAGCTTTGAGTGGCAGCTAAAGATGTAAGGACCTTAAATGTATCATTATTCACAGTATTGAATCAAGGTACTCCTTTGCTTCGCCTCTCGATTTAAAGATAATGATGCGCCTGCTCTTGTAAAGGTCCAAAAGCTCATAAATACGGGGAAGAGTGCTTTTGGGAAAATCTATAATAAAATCACGGAACTCCTCGTCAAACTCACTTTCCAACCAGGGCATATCGTCACGCTTTTTGCCAATCCGCCCTTCCACACCCTGCAAGCAGACCTCCAAGGGATAGTCAAGGAGAAAGACGGTGTCGCATTCCTTCAAACGCATTTCAAGGGTTCTTGCATAGTTTCCGTCTATAATCCATTGCTCTTCCTTGAGTATTTCCGAAAGCCGAAAATCAAATTCCTCTCTGCTTATGTTGGTTTTGTCGGGTTTGTGCCACAGCATATCCAAATGGTACAGTGGCAGCTCCGTTTTGGCTTTCAGCGCTTTTGCAAAATGACTTTTGCCTGCACCTGGACATCCTATTACCAATATTCTTTTCATCCGGCACCTCACAAACATACTTCATTAATATTATAACATCAAATAAAATAAGGTCAATAAAAAAATCAAGCTACATTCCATAGCTTGATTTCATTATTTTATAATATGGCAAGAATTTCCGCCGCATTTGTATCCGGCTTAACCTT
>JAZSDB010000039.1:0-3431 GCA_045530975.1 Eubacteriales bacterium | reverse complement strand
GTTACGGGCACGGGCAGAGCCCTCGCCCCAGTATTCCTTCATAAAGGTACCGTTGATATTAACCTTGTTTGTGGGGCTTTCATCAAAGCGGGAGAAGTATCTGCCGAGCATAATGAAATCGGAGCCCATAGCAAGAGCAAGGGTAATATGATAATCGTAAACAATTCCGCCGTCGCAGCAGATCGGAATATAAACACCTGTCTTTTCGAAATATTCATCACGTGCCTTTGCCACTTCGATTACTGCGGTGGCCTGGCCACGGCCGATACCCTTCTGTTCACGGGTGATACAGATAGAGCCGCCGCCGATACCAACCTTAATAAAATCGGCACCTGCTTCTGCGAGGAACATAAAGCCATCTCTGTCAACTACGTTACCTGCACCAACCTTTACGGTGTCACCGTATTTATCACGGATAAACTTAAGGGTGCGTGCCTGCCATTCGGAAAAGCCCTCCGAGGAGTCTATACAAAGAACGTCTGCGCCTGCTTCAACAAGAGCGGGTACACGCTCCTCATAGTCACGGGTATTGATACCTGCGCCTACCATATAACGCTTTTCGGAATCGAGGAGCTCCAAGGGATTTTCCTTATGGAAAGCATAGTCCTTGCGGAAAACGAAATAGCAAAGATTGCCGTTCTTGGAAATGATGGGAAGAGAATTGAGCTTATTGTCCCAGATGATATCATTGGCTTCTTTGAGGGTGGTACCTTCGTAAGCATAAACCAGCTTATCAAAGGGAGTCATAAACTCGGAAACCTTCAAATCCTTGGCCATTCTGGAAACACGGTAATCACGGGAGGTAACGATACCAACCAATTTACCGTTGGGAGTGCCGTCTTCGGTAACGGCGATAGTGGAGTGGCCTGTCTTCTCGGTGAGATAGATTACATCTGCGAGAGTATCATCGGGGCGCACATTAGAATCGGAATATACAAAGCCGGCCTTGTGTGCCTTTACACGGCGAACCATATTTGCTTCATTTTCGATGGTCTGGGAACCGAAGATAAAGGAAAGACCGCCTTCCTTAGCCAGGGCAATAGCCATTTTATCATCGGATACAGACTGCATAATAGCAGATACAAGAGGAATGTTCAGAGATACCGCAGGTTCTTCACCCTTACGGAACTTTGTAACCGGTGTACGAAGACTTACATTTGCGGGAATGCAATCCGCAGAAGAATATCCGGGAACCAACAGATATTCACTGAAAGTATGGGATTCTTGTTCAAAAAACATAGCCATAGCTTTTCTCCTCTTTCAAATTAATTTATAAAAGTATATTAGTGGTATTTTAGCATACCTTTCTTCATTTTTCAACAGAAAATTTAGACACAATACAACGGATTTTTTGCTTCTTTCGAAAGGATTTTTGTTCATTTTATCGCATTGGTCTTTATCTGCCCTTTCGAGAACCGATATGCGGTATGAGAAATATACTCTTCATTGGGCATAAGTATATTTTCATTGCGGGATTGAAAATTGGGCTCATACTGTGTTTCCAAAGCCAAAGCACAGCCCGGACCGATAACCGAACCATCCTGCAAAACCGTATTTTCGGGAATAAACTCGCCGCAATAGAGCTGCATACAGGGCAGGTCGGTAAAGCATTGAATGTTTACATCTCCCAACACCTGTGCCGCCTTGCGCAGCCGCACTCCGTTAAATTCGGCATATTCACTGCCGTTTAAATAAAAATTATGGTCGTAATAGCGATATAGCAAATCGGTTTTATTTAAATCGAATACAGTATCCTTTACCGGCACACTTCCCACAACACGCTGATTATCATCGTAAACCGAAACACGGTCTGCATAAACCGAAACAAGGCAGCCGGCAGTGGAAATTCCTCGGTTTATACCGAAGGGATTAAAATAAGAATGGTTTGTAAGATTTACCCAGGTGGGCTTATCGGTGGTAGCTTTATAGGATATAAGAAGAGAATCCTCGGTAACGGTATAGGTAACCTGAACCTTTAAATTACCGGGGTATCCCTCTTCGCCGTGAGGTGACAGATAGGAAAGAGTTACATAGCTGTCGCCCTGCTCCTCAACCTTCCAATATTTTAAATTAAAGCCCTCCATACCGCCGTGGAGATGATTTTTACCCTTTTCGTTCAAGGGCAGATTTACCTCTTCCCCTTGAATAAAGTGCTGTCCTCCCGTACGGTTGGCTGTTCTGCCTATAAGACCGCCGAAATAGCAGGTATCCTTTCTGTATTCCTCTTCGGTTGCATATCCCGCAGAAAGTTCGTATCCGAAGGCATTTATGCTTTGAATAATAGCTCCGAGAGTGAGAACAGTAACGCTTATGGAATTGTTTTTAATTACAATCTTTTTCATAGCACGACCTGCATAAATATACTATGAAGAAATTTTACAATATCCTTTTATCTTTGTCAATATTCTGAAATATTTTTTCAAAAATCATCCGAACACTATTGACAATCACGTGATTGTGTGATACAATCAAGGTGCAGTTAGATGAAGGGAGGACTTCAAAATGATCGACAGACTTCCGGGAACGACCATAGAGACCGGCGTTCTTAGTGCAGATGGCGCGAAGGATATTCTGGATAATATCTTCATTTGCGGAGGACTGATGATGTCTCAGGTTGCCCGTTTAACAGGGCTTGAGCCATATATGATCCAAAACTGGGTTAAGCGAGGTTTTTTACCGTCACCTAACCAAAAGCTTTACACCAAAAGGCAGTTTTGCAGAATTGCGATTATCAACATGTTGCGCGATAGCATGCAAATAGAAAAGATAACCGGTTTGCTTTCCTATATTAACGGCCGATTGGATGACGAAAGCGATGACATTATCGACGACAGTGAGCTTTACATCTACTACATTGCCGCTATTGAGGGTGTAGGAGAGCCCACTCTGGACGAAGGATTTATTAGCAAATGCATTGAGATGGTTGTTGAAAAGTTCAGCGAGCCCTTCCCCGGTGCGAAAAACCGCTTGATAAAGGTTCTCTCGGTTATGCTTAATGCTCATTTTGCGGCTATCATGCGCAAAAGAGCCGATGAAATCCTTGCAACATTAGATTGACACAGGAGGATATACAATTATGACTATGTGGTGGATTGACCTTGGTCCCGTTGGGCAGGTATTTGCCTGCATTGCCATCCCTGCGACGGTAATGCTGATTATTCAGATGATTCTTACATTGATAGGTCTCGGCGGTGACCAGATGGGAGCCGATGCCGATGCTGACGGTGCCGATTCCGATATCGGAGGCGATATCGCAGACGATGCGGGAGATATCGGTGACGGAGATATAAGTGATGTAGATGCCGGTCATTGCGATGTATGTGGTGCTGACGGGCACGGACACGACCACGGCGATATTCCGGACGGCGGCTTGCGTGTGTTTACCCTACGCGGCTTGATTGCATTCTTCTCGGTGATGGGTTGGATGGGTA
>JAZSDB010000255.1:0-2919 GCA_045530975.1 Eubacteriales bacterium | reverse complement strand
CACAGAAGCCGAATCGGAAAAAGCCGATGTAAATGGCGACGGCTTGGTAGATGCCTTTGATTATCTTGCAGTAAAAGCCCAGTTCTTCCTTAAATAAAACAAAAAACACAGAAAACCGAGCGTTTAAGCTCGGTTTTCTTCGTTCTTGCATAGTGTTTTTAATTATCTGAAAAGCTCAAAAAGGGAAACCACAACCAACGGGCGGTGCTTTGTGCGCTTGCGGGCATATTCCGCAATATCGTCACGGAGCTTGGTGCGAAGGGTGTTTATATCGTCTATACCTTTGGCAAGGTTGCGGACAAGGGAATTTCTTGCCGATTCTGTCAAGCGGCCCAAAAGCTCTTCGTTTTCCTTTTCGTATACAAAGCCCCTTGTAACAACCTCCGGCTCGGCAGAAAGGCACATATATTCGGTATCGATTGCCGCCGTTACAATAATTACGCCCTCCTCGGAAAGACGCTGTCTGTCACGAAGCACCACGCTGTTTACCTCTGCACCGCTGCCGCCGCCTTCAACCATAACGGGGGTGGTTTCTATAATTTCTGCGGGCTTCAGAGTGCGCTTGCCCATTTCCACAATTCTTCCCACGTCGGGTATGATTATTTTGTTTTCGGCCAGCCCCATTTCCTTTGCAAGCTGGGCGTGGGCGATAAGATGCTTGTATTCGCCGTGAACGGGAATAAAATATTCGGGAGAAACAAGGGTGTGTATGAGCTTAAGCTCTTCTCTGCAGGCGTGGCCCGAAACGTGAACATCATAATTGCTGTAAGTGATAACGTCGGTGCCTCGCTTGAAAAGCTCGTTGATAATTTTGGTGATAAACTTTTCATTGCCGGGAATGGCGGAGGAGGAAAGCACTACAAGGTCACTGCTGCCCAGCGATATCTGGCTGTGCTCGCCAAAGGCCATTCGGTAGAGTGCGCTCATGGGCTCGCCCTGGCTTCCCGTGGTGATAACCGTAACTCTTTCGGGAGGGAGCTTTTCGGCATCGTTAAGGTCGATAATCACGCCGTCGGGAATATCAAGATAGCCCAGACGTGATGCGGCACGGACAAAATTGAGCATACTTCTGCCCGAAACTGCCCCAAATCTTTCATATTTAACCGATGCATTTATTATCTGCTGAACACGGTGAACGTTGGAGGAGAAGGTTGCGATAACCACTCTGCGCTTTTCGTTGTTGAAAATGCGGTCAAAGCTCACTGCCAGAGAGCTTTCGCTGGGAGTATATCCCGCTCTTTCGGCATTGGTGCTGTCGCACATAAGCACTCTTATGCCCTTTCTTCCCAGCTCGGCAATACGTGCAAGGTCGATGGGCGCTTCTTCAACGGGAGTAAAGTCTACCTTGAAGTCGCCGGTGTGTAAAATCTTTCCGCCCGGTGCGGTAATGCACAGTGCGCAGGCGTCAGGCATAGAATGGTTTACGTGGATGAATTCGGTCTGGAACACACTTCCCAGATTAATTACATCCCCTGCCTCCACCTGACACAGCTTGGCATTGCGAATGCCGTGCTCCGACAGCTTGCCTTCTATAATACCGAGGGTGAGCCCGGTGGCATAAACGGGCACGTTGGGAAATTTTTTCAAAAAATAGGGAACTGCGCCTATGTGGTCTTCGTGACCGTGGGTGATTACAAGCCCTCTGAGCTTTTCCTGATTGCTTTCAAGATATGAGAAATCGGGGATAACCAGATCAACCCCAAGCATATCGTCCTCGGGGAAGGAAACACCGCAATCCACAATCATAATGTCGTTGCCGTATTCAAAGAGGGTGCAGTTCATTCCGATACCGTCCACACCGCCGAGGAAAATTATTTTAACCTTTGGTTTTTTATCCTTTGACATATACCTGTCCTTTCAAAAATATTTATTATATTATAATCGGAAATACTTCCGAAAAAGTACGGTTGAAGCGAAAAAAATCAATTTATATTATGCACAAAAAGGCCTGCTTTGTCAAGAAGAATAATTCGTCATAAACTGTAAAGGGACCCCCTCTTTCCCTTGACTTTTTGTTGTAGAAATGTTATCATAAAAACGATTATGGAAATATTACATACCGAAAGGTGTTTCTATTATGGATAAATTGCGAGTTTCGGGTGGTAAACCCCTTCACGGAACCATAAATATAGGCGGAATGAAAAACGCCGCGCTCCCCATTATTTTTGCCACAATTCTGGTAAATGATGTCTGCGTTTTGGAAAATCTTCCCGATGTAAGCGATATCGCCGCCGCATTGGAAATTATTAAGCGCATGGGCGCAGAGATTAAAAAGATAGATAATTATACTTACAGCATAGATACCCGTCCCGTTCACAGCAACAGCGTTCCTCTGGACCTTGCCCGTGTAATGCGTGGCTCTTATTACGTTCTCGGTGCAGAGCTGGGCCGCTTCGGCAGGTCCTATACCGCTCTCCCCGGCGGCTGTAATCTGGGTGCCCGTCCCATCGACCAGCACATAAAGGGCTTTGAGGCGCTGGGCGCAAAGGTTAAGTGCAGTAATGACGGTGTTTCCTGCTATACCGAGGGCGACCTTGAGGGTACCTCTATTTATCTTGACGTTGCGTCTGTTGGTGCAACCTGCAACATTATGATGGCCGCATGCACCGCCAAGGGTATGACAATTATCGACAATGCCGCCCGTGAGCCCCATATAGTTGACCTTGCAAACTTCCTCAACTCCTGCGGTGCAAATATTTCCGGTGCAGGTACCGAGGTTATAAAGATAAGAGGTGTGGAAACCCTTTACGGCGGCACCTATGACATTATCCCCGATATGATAGAGGCAGGCACCTATATGATTCCCGCCGCTGTTACCAAGGGCGACCTTATTATCAATAACGTTATCCCCCGCCACCTGGAGGCAATAAGCGCAAAAATGCAGGAAATGGGTATAACCGTTGAGGAGGGCGACGATTT
>JAZSDB010000181.1:0-28725 GCA_045530975.1 Eubacteriales bacterium | reverse complement strand
AAGCTGTATATATCGGTGCGGCCCGAGAGATTTTCCTATAAGCTTATTGACGAAAGCCGAGAATTTTGTGTTAATCTGCCCACTGCGGAGATTGTAAAGCAGTTGGATTATTGCGGTGTGAAATCGGGCAGAGATGTGGATAAATTTGCCGAAACAAAATTAACCAAGGAGCAGTCCTCTTCGGTGGAATGCCCCTCCGTGGCGGAATGTCCCGTCACCTTGGAATGTAAGGTTTGTCAGGTGGTGCCGTTGGGCTCTCACCATATGTTTATTGCCGACATCGTAACCGTTTCCGCCGATGAAAAGCTTATCGACGAAAAGGGACGTCTGATGCTGGAAAAGGCCAATCTTCTTGCCTATGCCCACGGTGATTATTTTTCCCTCGGTAAAAAAATAGGGGATTTCGGCTTTTCGGTAAGACGTAAAAAGAATTTAAAACGTAACCGTAAGTGATTTTTCGGAGTAAATAATGAATTCTGTAACAGTTATACATGTAGGCGACTTTAAGGAAAAATATTTCAAGGAAGCCGAGCAGGAATATATAAAAAGGTTAAAGGCCTTTTGCGAATACAAAACCGTGTGCATAAAGGAAGAAACCGCCTTTGGTGAGGATTCGGAAAAGCTTATAATGCGTGCCTTGGAAAAGGAAGCAAGCGCCATCCGTGCAGCCATCCCCAAGCAGGCATTGAAAATTGCCCTTTGTATCGAGGGAAAGCAGCTTTCCAGCACCGAGCTGGCACAGACCTTTGCCAATGAATCCCGCCCCGTGTGTTTTATAATCGGTTCCAGCTTTGGCTTGGATGAGAAGTTGAAGAGGGAATGCGATATAAGAATGTCTATGTCAAAAATGACCTTTCCCCATATGCTTGCCCGTGTAATGCTTGCCGAGCAGACCTACAGGGCTTTTGCCATAAATAACGGAAAAAAGTATCATAAATAAAAATATAAATTGTTCTTGTTTTATTTTTTTAAAGTGGTATAATACCCTTTAATGTAAAAATTCAGAAAAAGGGGAGATAAAAATGGCAAAAAATGTATTGGCGCGTCATCCTGCCACCAATCTGCCTGAACCTAAAAACATTAAACATATGATGCTTATGGCCGCACAGGATGCAGGCGACCGTATTGCCTATAAATACCGTGGAAAGGACGGCATAGTAGAGGTTACATACAGCCAATTCAGAGCTCACACTCTTTATTTAGGCACCGCTATTGCCCATTTGGGAATGGATAAAGCCCATATAGCCATTTCTGCAGAAAACAGCTATAATTGGATAACCGTTTTTCTTGCGGCATTGCAGAGCGATGGCGTTTTTTGTCCTGTGGACAAGGAGCTTCCCGATGATGACCTCGCTTATGTGGTTAATCACGGTGATGATGAAATAATCTTTTGTGATAAAAAGCGTGAGGATGCCTTTAAGCGTATCCGTGAAAAGATTCCCAACGTAAAGTATTTTATCTGCTTTGACAGAGAAGAGGATGAGGACGAATTCCTCTCCTTCAATGCTTTTGTTGAAAGGGGAAAGGCCCTTTACGAGGAGGGAAAGAGCGATTTCGCCAACGAGGAGGAGCGAGATACCTCCACTATGAAGATGCTCATTTATACCTCCGGTACAACCGGAATTGCAAAAGGCGTAATGCTTAGCGAGCACAACATTATTTCCCTTATTCATTGGGGATTAAAGGTTACCAGCTTGCGAGATACTTGCCTTTCCATTTTGCCCTATCACCACGCTTATGAGTCTATTGCAGGTATTCTTGTGGCCATTCACAGACATAATACGGTATGCATCAACGAAAGCTTAAAGCGTATTTTGAAAAATCTTGAGCTTTATCATCCCGAATATATGTATGTTGTCCCCGCTATTTTAGAGGTGCTTTACCGCAGAATGAATGCCGCTATCGAGGAAAAGGGAAAAACAAAAAAGGTACAGACCGGCATAAAGCTTTCCCGTTTTCTGCGTGCTATCGGTATAGATAAGCGCCGTGAAATCTTTGCAGAGCTGCACCAATCTCTGGGCGGAAATCTGGTAAAGCTGGTTTGCGGCGGAGCTCCTCTCCGTGCCGAGATTGCTCAATTTTTCGATGATATCGGCATTATAGTAAACAACGGCTACGGCATTACCGAATGCTCTCCTCTCGTTTCGGTAAATACCGATTTTGTAAATGACCCCAAAACCGTCGGCTTTCCTATGAGCTGTGTTGACGTGCGCATAGATGAGCCCAACGAGGATTCCGAGGGCGAGATTTGCGTTAAGGGCGATATAGTTATGATGGGTTATTATAAAAACCCGCAGGCCACCGAGGAGGTCTTTGCCGAGGACGGCTATTTCCGTACAGGCGATTACGGCAAGATCAATAAAAAGGGTCAGATCATTATTACAGGCCGTAAAAAGAATATTATTATTCTCGGTAACGGTAAAAATATTTACCCCGAGGAGCTGGAGGAATATATCGGCAGTATTCCTTATGTGCTTGAAAATATCGTTTACGGTACAAGAGGCGATGACGGTAACGAGGACGCCTTGGCAGTGCAGTGCATTTTGGATGATGAATATCTGAAAAACGGCACCATCGAGGAGCTGCAGTCCAAGCTCAAGCACGATATTTATGAAAAGCTTTCTGCATTGCCTACCTATAAGCAGATCACTCACGTTATCATCCGCACCACTCCCTTTGTGAAAACCACCACAAACAAAATCCGCCGTGCCAAAGACGGAAGCCCAATGTAAATAAAAACAAAAACACTCCCGACTGTGTGAATACGGGAGTGTTTGTTTTTTATCTATTCATCGGCGGGAGAAACATATTCCTCTGCCGAGCGTACACCGTCGATGGCGGCGGAAATTATACCGCCTGCATAGCCGGCGCCCTCACCAATGGGATAGAGCCCCTTAATGTTGCTCTGCCGGTCGTCGTAACGTTTAATTCGTATAGGTGAGCTGGTGCGGCTTTCCACAGCGGTTATCACTGCGCCCTCGCCGTCAAAGCCCTTTATCTTTTTGCCGAAATCCTCAAAGGCCTCTCGGAAGGAGGCATTTATTTCGTCGGAAAAAAGCTCTGCTATGTCGCAATATTTTACACCTCGGGGATAGGTGGGGTTAACTGATGGAATGGCGCTTTCGGACTTTTTCAGATAATCACCCAAGGTAGAGGCAGGTGCGGTAAAATCGTTTCCGCCCATAATAAAGGCCTTGTTTTCAAGTTTCTCACGGAAATCATATCCCGCAAACAAGCTGTCGTCCAAATCCTGCGGCAGAATTTCACAGAGAATGGCACTGTTGGCATTTTCTCCGTTACGGGCGTGGTAGCTCATACCGTTGGTGACCAGTCTTTCCTCGTCGCAGGCCGCCGCCACAACCTGACCGCCGGGGCACATACAAAAGCTGTAAACGGTTCTTCCCGTAGTGCAATGGCGGAAAAGCTTGTATTCAGCAGGAGGCAGAAATGGAATATCTCCGCTTTCGCCGTATTGGGCAACATCAATAGTGCTTTGGGGGTGTTCAACACGAAAACCCACCGAAAAGGGCTTTTTCTCCATATCACAGCCGTGACGGTAAAGCATTTCCGCAGTATCTCTTGCCGATTGGCCTGTAGCAAGGAAAAGGGTATCGGTAGGAATAACCTCTCCGTTGGCCACTACACCTGCAATGCGGTTATCCTCTACGATAATATCCTCCAGCTTGGTACAAAAACGAATCTCTCCGCCCAGAGAAATAATTTCTTCTCGTAGATTTGCCACTACCCTTGTAAGAAGGTCTGTGCCTATGTGGGGCTTTGCTATATAAAGGGTTTCCTCGGGAGCGCCCGCCTGTACCAATTCCTTTAAAACCAAACGTCCTCGGAAGGCCTTGTCCTTCACCAGAGTGTTCAGCTTGCCGTCGGAGAAGGCACCTGCGCCTCCCTCACCGTACTGTATATTTGAGCTTGTATTCAGGGGTGCTCCGCCTGCGAAGGCATCTACATCTGCTTTTCGCTCCTCCACCCTTTTGCCGCGTTCCAAAACAATGGGACAAAAGCCCGCTCTTGCCAGCATAAGAGCAGCGAAAATGCCGCCGGGGCCAAAGCCCGCCACTATGGGGCGGAGCCCCTTTTTTCTTTTCGGGGCAGGGAAGGTATATTCCTTCTCGGGAGGCGCAATGATGCCGCCGCACCTTTTTGCTACCTTATTTTCATCGCCCTTTAAAAGGTAAACATCAACCGAATAAACAAATTTCACCTTGCTTTTTCTTGCATCCAAGGATTTTTTTCGTATTTCGTATGTGAAATTGCTTAAGGGTTGCCCTATAATTGAGGCGATTTGCGCTCCGATGTCTTTATTGGCTTGTTGGGGAGAAAGCTGAAAGATTATCTTTATCATTTGTGCCCTTATGTACCAAAACCGAGGACGTTTCGCCTCGGTTTTGTAAGTGTTTTATTTAAAATTCTTTTCCAACCATGCCTTGTAATCATTGTAAAGCTGGATGGAACCGGGATGTCCGCAGAATGCGGTGGTTCCGGGCTTGTTGAACATACCCAGGTACTGATAAATAAGGATTTCGTCTACATATGGAGCAATGCTGGAAATCTGTCTGTCAATACGCTCCATAGCGGCGGGGTAAAGTGCGCTTCTGTAAACATCGCCTTCAAATTCGAAAACTTCCATATCGGCCCAGAGAGCGGCTCTGCCTGCTTTGTCGTGTGCCTTGCGGAGGTTGGCGTAATACTCGCCGGTCTGTTCGGGAAGGGACTTGCGCACGCCGATTTCATCCTGATAAGCGATAATGTCGCAATCAAGACGCTCAAGCTGAGAAACGAAAAGATCGTCTGCCTTCAAGCTGTTGGTGCCGTAGGGTGCGATGATAACCTTCAAATCCTTGTTGAGCTCCTTGCCGAACTTGGTGTAAAGGTTGGTATAATCAACAAAAAGATCGGGGTAGTAGGGATAGATACCCAATTCATCGGGGAGATACCAGCCGTAGAAGGAGGAGTGGTGGCCGTACAGAGCGTAAAGCTCTTCCATTGCCTTAAATGCACGCTTTGTAACCTCGGGGCTGGTCATATTGTTGGTGGTATCGGTCCAGAGGCCGTAGAAGCCGGTACCTACAAAGATCTTCATATCGTGGCGGTCAGCCGCACGGAACATAGCTTCCATAGGATCGGAAGCACCCATTTTTGCCATGGGATATATATCGGTTTTAAAATATGCCTCGCAGGAATCCTCGTAAACCAGAGCGCTTGCCATAAGCACAATGTATTTCATGCCGAGAGATGCCATTTCTTCCACTTTGGCTTCCCACTGTGCATCGGTAAAATGACGGCAGATGGGGTTCCAATACTTACCCTCGGGGATATTGTGGTGGTGGAATTCAAACCAAGTACCTGTAATAGGTTTAAGCATAATTTCTTTTCCTTTCAAAACCAAATAGTTGTATCTGCCTTTAGAATATCATCATCTGCGTCTTTTTTCAATAGTTTTTCAAAAAAACGCAACAGCAAAAATGCTTTATTTATGAAGTATGGGCGAAACTTTTTTGTAGATAAGTGCCGTCAGCAGAGAACAAAGCACGCCCTTAAGGAAATTAAAGGGTACGGTGGCAAGCAAGATAAGGGAAAGCAAGCTGTCGATACGGCCGTTGACCTTGTTGCCCAGCCCCACGATAACCTCCATGGGCATAAAGAATTTTGCATAGGCAGGTACCATTATATAATAATTTATTAAGGCGCCCAAAACCGTAAGAGAAAGGGTGCCTGCAACCATACCGATTATTGCGCCGGATAGGTTTTTTCGATATTTGTATACAAGGGATGCGGGCAAAACAAAGGCAACACCTATGGAAAAATTGGATATTTCACCTACAAAGGCGGTGGCGGTGCCATTCATAATAAGGTTAAGTAAAATCTTCAGAAATTCGGTTATCACACCTGCCGCAGGGCCCAGCGCAAAGCCGGAAACAAGCACCGCTATCTCGCTGAAATCCAGCTTGTAAAAGGAGGGAGCAAAGGGTAGCGGAAATTCAAAAAGCATAAGCACGGCGGCTATAACCGAAAGCACCGAAATTTTGGTAAGGTACTTCAGCGATTTGTTTTTCATAAATAATCACCTCAAAATAAAAAATCCCGAAATATATCGGGACAGCATAAAAAACGGGCATAAATACCCTATAAAAAGCTTCTCTCATCCGGACTGTAACCGTTGGTGTCGGAATTGCACCGACTCATGCATAATGCTCGCGGACTGTACCGCCAATAGGGAATTTCACCCTGCCCCGAAACCTGTATTCTTTTTATTTATTATATTCCTCGAGAGTGATATGTCAAGTATAAAAAGTGTATAAGATTTTCAAATATCATTGAAAGTGCAAAAAAAGTGTGCTATAATGTTCAATCATTATAATGCGGGAGACAGTTTATGAGGATAATCATAGTTGGTTGCGGTAAGGTAGGTATGTCCATCATCGAGAGCTTGGTGGAAGAGGGCAACGATGTTGTTGCTATCGATAATTCCCCTGCCATTATAGAGGAAGTAGGCAATACCTATGATGTTATAACCGTGTGCGGAAACGGTGCCGACACCGAGCCCTTAGAGGAAGCCGGTGTTTCCAAGGCCGACCTTTTTGTTGCGGTTACAGATTCTGATGAATTGAATATGCTTTCCTGCTTTGTGGCGGAGCGTATGGGTGCAAAAAATACCATCGCCCGTATCCGTAAGCCCGAATATAATGATAAAAGCTTGGATTTCCTCCGCAAGCAGCTTAAATTAACGGTTTCCATCAATCCCGAGTGGATGGCCGCAAAGGAGCTTTTCAATATTTTAAAGCTTCCTGCGGCGGTTAACATTGAAAGCTTTTCCAGAGGCAATCTGGAAATGGTACAGATAAGATTAAAGCAGGATTCGGTTCTGGACGGTCTTTCTCTTATAGAAATGCGCCGTCAATACAAGGCACAGTTCCTTATTTGTGCGGTACAGAGAGGGGACGAGGTTTATGTTCCCGACGGTCACTTTGTTCTTAAAAACGGTGACAAAATCGGTATAACCGCCTCCACCTCCGAAACTCAAAAGCTTCTTAAAATGCTTGGTCAGGACCAAAAATCAGCCAAAACGGTAATGATTCTCGGCGCAGGCCGTATTTCCTATTATCTCGCCAAGCGCCTTATTGCCAGCGGCAGCCGTGCGGTTGTTATCGATAAGGACGAGGAGAGGTGCCGTGAATTTGCCGAGCAGCTGCCCGAGGCAGTGGTTATCCATGGTGACGGCGCCCGTCAGGATATTCTTTTGGAGGAGGGGCTTTTGTCGGCCGATGCCTTTGTTGCCCTTGCCGGCTCCGATGAATTGAATGTGCTGGTATCGATTTTTGCCGCCTCCAAAAATGTTCCCAAGGTCATTACCAAGGTAAACAGCAATGAACTTGCGGCAATGGCTCACATTCTCGGTCTGGATTCTATTATATCCACCAAAAAAATCGTTTCCAACGTGCTTTCACGCTTTGCCCGTGCCCTTAAAAACACCGTGGGCAGTAATGTAGAAACCCTTTATAAGCTTATGGATGGCAGTGTAGAGGCGCTGGAATTCAATGTAAGTCAGGATTTCAAGGGGGCAGATATTCCCTTGAAGGAGCTTTCTTTGAAGGAAAATATCCTTCTTGCAGGTATAATCAGAGGCAGAAAGGCCATCATCCCCACCGGTAATGATGTTATCCACCACGGCGACCGTGTGGTTGTAATTTCTTCTAAAGAAGCGTTGCTGGACCTTTCCGATATTTTGAAATAAGGGCATATATAAATGAACAGAAGATTCGTTTTTCATCTTTTTGGCCGTATTATGCAGATAGTGGGCGGAATTATGCTGGTTCCCACTTTGGTATCCCTCATTTACGGCGAAAAAAGGGTTTTTTGGAGTTTTTTCATCACCGCCGCTGCGGCCTTTGCCTTGGGTACGGTGATAGAACGTCTTTGCAGAACCGATAACAAGGTAATATATGCCAAGGAGGGCTTTGCCATAGTTTCCTTGGCTTGGCTGGGTATGTCTGCCATCGGAGCCATTCCCTTTACAGTAAGCGGAGAAATCCCCTCCTATGCGGATGCCTTCTTCGAAACGGTAAGCGGCTTTACCACCACCGGTGCAACCATTCTTACGGATGTGGAAGCTCTCAGCAAGGGCTTGCAATTCTGGCGCAGCTTTGCTCACTGGATTGGCGGTATGGGTGTTTTGGTCTTTGTTATGGCTATCGTTTCCAATATTTCTGACCGCTCTATCCACATTATGCGTGCCGAAATGCCAGGTCCTTCCGTGGGTAAGCTGGTGCCTAAAGCAAAGGATACCGCAAAAATACTTTATCTTATATACATCGTTCTCACCTTTGCCGAAATAATTATGCTTTGCATAGGCGGTATGCCGATTTTCGACAGTGTTATACATTCCTTCGGTACTGCAGGTACGGGCGGTTTTGGTATAAAGGCCGACAGTATAGGCGGATACAGCAATTATTGCCAGATGGTTATAGCTGTATTTATGCTTATTTTCGGCATGAATTTCAATATCTTTTATCTCCTGCTTCTCCGTCGCTTCCGCTCGGTTATGCGCAGTACGGAGCTGTGGGTGTATCTGGGTATTGTTACCGTCGCCGTTTCCGCAATTTCGGTAAACCTTATGCCCATTTACAATAATGTGGCCGATTCTGTACGTTACTCCCTATTTCAGGTTTCGTCGATTATCACCACCACCGGCTATGCCACCACCGATTTTAATCTGTGGCCCGGCTTTTCAAAAGGGGTTTTAATGCTGCTCTGTTGCTTTGGTGCTTGTGCCGGCTCTACTGCGGGCGGCTTGAAGATCTCCCGTGTGGTTATTATTGCAAAGCAGTTTGTGAAAGAAATCAGGCGAATGATACACCCCCGCTCGGTAAATGCGGTAAAGTTTGAGGGAAAGGCCCTTGATGACCAAACGCTTTTCAGTGTGAGCATTTATATGGCGACCTATGTGGTGTGTGTGGTTGCGGTATTTCTTGCAGTAAGCTACGAGCCCTTTGGATTTGAAACCAATTTCTCTGCGGTTCTTGCCACCTTCAATAATGTGGGCCCCGGCTTTGGCGATGTAGGTCCTGCCGGCAATTTCTCCCAGTATTCCGATATTTCCAAGCTGGTATTTTCTTTGGCTATGCTTTTGGGCCGTCTGGAAATTTTCCCCTTGATAATTGCGCTGTCACCCTCCACCTGGAGAAAAAAGCAGATATAAATAAAAAGAGCTTTACGGAAAACCGTAAAGCTTTTTTGTTTACTTAACCGCAGATAATGCCGCCGCCCAGCATAACATCACCACTGTAAAAGACCGCAGACTGACCAGGGGTCACTGCACGTACCCTTTCGCTTGTTTCCACTGCAATGCGGCCATCGCTAAGCGGTATTAATTTTGCCGAAACAAAGGGCGCGCGGTAACGTATACGGATTTCGCATTCCATATCGGAAAGAGGATAATCGCAGGCAGAAAAATTGCAATCCCGCAATATAAAGCGATTTGTGAAAAGCTCATCGTTACTGCCGAGAATAATACGGTTTTTGTCCATATCACGTCCAATTACATACAAGGGCTCCTTGTAGGCAATCCCCAGACCCTTTCGCTGCCCCATTGTATAAGCGCTCTGTCCTTTATGCTTGCCCAAATAGGTTCCGTCGGAGAGAACAAACTCTCCCGCTTTTTCATCCATTGGGGAAACACGCTGCAGGAAGGCACGGTAATCACCGTCGGGAATAAAGCATATATCCTGACTGTCGCTTTTGTGAGCCACTTCAATTCCCATTTCCTCCGCCATGGCACGGACTTCCTTTTTGGAAAAGCCGCCAAGGGGGGCAATAAACCTTGATAATTGCTCGGGTTTCAAGCTCCAAAGCATATAGCTTTGGTCCTTGTCGCTGTCTGTTGCACGAAGTATAATTGTTTTGCCGTTTTGCTTTTCGGTGCGGACATAATGTCCTGTGGCATAAAAATCTCCGCCCTTTTCATAGGTCATATCGGCAAGGATACCGAACTTTATGTACTTGTTGCATACAATGCATGGGTTTGGGGTTTCTCCTATGGCGTATGCGGAAATAAAATCCGCAATCACCCTTTCACGGAATGGAACAGAGAGGTCTACGGTGCTGTGGGGAATGCCCATGGAGCGGCAGAGTTTTTCGGCATCCTCGGCATCGGTTGCAGATGCATTCGGCACCAAATCTCTGCCGAAGGGCACCATTGTTATGCCCTCCACATTGTATCCCTTGTTTTTCAGCAGCATAAGGGCTACCGCACTGTCCACGCCGCCGCTTACAGCAACAAAGCATTTATTCATACATACAAATCCTTTTTTCGTCTTTCCTTTATTATACAACGTGACTATTTGTTTGGCAACGGTTTTTTGCATATTTGGCATATTCTCAATAGGTCTTGTTTATACTTAAAATGAAAAAACATCCAAGGAAGGATATGTTTATGAAAAAAATTGTTGCTTTTGTTATTTGCTTGCTGTTAATATTCCCTCTGACGGCCTGCTCGGGCGGCGAGGAGGCATCCCCCGACCGACCGCCCGCCTTTACCGTGCTTCAAAACCAAGCAAAGTTGAAAAAATACAGCGAAAGCGGAGAAAGCACCACTTTCTCCCGTGAGGATTTTCACACCTTTTTAGGCGAGGATTTGGAAAGAATTACCATTACATCTCTCCCTCTTCCCGAGGCGGGCACATTGATTTTCAACGGTGCGGCTGTGATGGAGGGGCAGACTCTTCCTGCCGACCGATTGGAATACCTTAAGTTTATTCCTTCCTCCGAATGCGAAAGCGCCGCCTTTGTCTTTACCTGCGACAGTGCGGGCTATAACGGAAAAGAGCTGTGCTGTGAAATTACCTTCGGCAGCGAGGTAAACACCGCCCCAATCGTTTCGGACAGCGCCTTGAAAACTGTTGAAGGCATTTCTTGCGGAGGCGCTCTCTCCATAACCGAGCCCAACAATGATACCTATACCGTAAATATCGTAACCTATCCCACCGACGGATTTATAAGCATTTCCCAAAGTGGAGAGGTGGTATATACCCCCAATGAGGGTTTTCACGGCAGAGACAGTATGGTTTTCAATGTTTCCGATGCTTACGGTCTGTCCTCCGCCAATGCCACCCTGTCCATAGATGTGCAGGAAAATGCATCGGGGCTCTATTTTGCCGATATGCAGGATAACAGCTATCACCTTTATGCCCACAGAATGTGCGATAACAACACTATGATTTACCGCAAAACCAACGGGGAATATTATTTCGACCCCGAGGCCAAGGTTACCAAGGCCGATTTTTTGGTAATGATGATGTGTGTTGCAGGGCTTGACGGCGATGTAACCGCAGTGGCGGACAGCGCAGTAAATGACGATGAAGCTCTAAGCTCGGGTATGAAGGGTTATCTTTCTGCGGCGGTGGAAAAGGAGCTTATAAAGCTGGATAAGGGTAATTTTTCGCCCAAGGCCGAGATTACCGTAGGCGAGGCCGCCTATATGATAACAAAGGGCTTGTCCCTCCCTTATGCGGGAAGCGAAAATGTGTCTGCCGATTCCGACGGGAATATTGCCATAAGCGTCATGGCGGCAGTAAAGGCAGGCGTTTTGACCGAAAATGACGGAAGTGTGGACATAAATGCCACCCTTACCAAGGCCGAAACCGCCAAAATCTTGTGCGGAATTGAGGATTATATGGCGGCAAACAATATGCAAAAATAACCTCTCATTGACAAAATGAAGGGAAAATGATATAATAAACCGAGAGCAGAGCTTCTCTGCTCTTATTTTTTGAAAAAACAGGAGATGGAACTATGGACGAATTGTCCGAAACCACAGTATATATGAATATGGATGCTCCTTCGGAGGCCGCTTCGGATACCGAGCATGGCGAGGGCACTCCCTCTTCCTCGCCGGCTCCTCAAAAGCCGAAGAAATCGGGTGGGAAAAAGGCACTCATTATTATTGCCATTATTCTCGGCGTACTTCTTCTGACAGTGGGTTGCGCTTTTCTTACGGCAGATATTTATCTGGACCATATGCTTGATTACATTTCCTACGACCCCGAAAATATCGAGGAACTGGAATGGTCGGGCGTGGACATCGATGACCCCTCCTATGGCATCGATGACGATATGGGTATAGATACCTCGAGCTTTGTTGACCCTGAGGCGGGCACCGATACCGATCCAAACTACAAGCCCGAAACCTCTGCTCCCGATACAAGCGACGTTTCGGATGACAGTATCATTGACGGAGAAGAAAGCGGCGCAGACAACGGCGGAGACAACGGCGGAGACAACGGCGGAGGTGGTAACAGCGGCGGCGGAACTACGGTAAAGCCACGTCCCCCGGAACCTCCTTTCCAGCCCGATTATGAAATAATCGAGGGCTTGTTTGACGGCGAAAATGTTTCCGATGCCTACAATCAGGACGTTATCAATATTCTTCTTATCGGTGCCGATACCATCAGCGGTAAGAGCGCACGAAGCGATACAATGATATTGATGTCCATAAATAACATCAAAAAACGCATTGTATTTTCATCCTTTATGCGTGATACCTATGTTTCTATTCCGGGCAGAAAGGATAACCGCCTGAATGCCGCCTTTGCGGCAGGAGGCCCCTCCTTGCTTATAAAAACCATAAAGCAGAATTTTGATATAGATATCGATTATTATGTGATGGTAAGTATAAGCTCCTTTGAAATGGCGGTGGATGTTATCGGCGGTCTGGATTTGACCATAAATGCCGACAACTACAATTATTTCAAAAGCTGGAACGGAATTAAGGAATTAAGCGAGGCCTCGGCTACCGACGGTACTCATACTGTTCACCTGAACGGAGGTCAGGCACTGGCCTATGCCCGTTCACGTAATTTCTCCAACGGTGACTTTACACGAACCCTTCACCAAAGGGACCTTTTGAAGCAGACTGCGGTAAGGTGCAGGAATTGTACTCTTTCCGAGCTTCACGAGCTGTTGAAGGCGGTGCTGCCTTATGTTCGTACCAACATCCCCAAGGATACCTTGAAATCAATGATATGGCACGCCCTCACTTATATATCCTATGATATTACCGATGCCCGTGTGCCCTGTCCCGGCTCCTTCCAATATGCAAATATAAACGGCAGGGAAGTGCTTTCGGTTAATTTAGAGGCAAATAAGCGCTATTTAAAGGCAAAAATATACGGATAAAAATATCACCTCTCGCATATAGTTACGAGAGGTGATTTCTTTTGTTTTCTTTCCTTTTGTCTTTGGTTTCCAAATGCTTTTGCCTTATCTTGCGCACCTCCGATACCCATTCCTTTCCTCCTCCCCTTTCCAAGGAAGAGGAAAAGGCGCTTTTTATCCGTGCCAGAAAGGGCGACAGCGGTGCAAGAAATAAGCTCATCGAGCACAATTTGCGTTTGGTGGCCCACATCGTTAAAAAGTATTATACCGCCGCAAAGGATCAGGATGATCTGGTTTCGGTAGGAACGGTAGGATTGATAAAGGCCATAGACAGCTTTGATATAGAAAAGGGCGCACGCTTTACGACCTATGCCGGAAAATGTCTGCAAAATGAGATTTTAATGTACTTTCGCTCTCAGAAAAAGCATGCGGGCGTAACCTCCATAAACGAAGCGGTGGATGTGGATAAGGACGGAAATCCTCTTACCTATCTGGAAATAATAGCCGCACCCGATGATATTGTGGATTCGATCGACAGAAAGCTGAAAATAGAAAAGATAATAAAGGCCATCCGCACCGTGCTTACCGACAGAGAAAGAAAAATAATGATGCTGAGGTACGGCCTAAACAAAAACGGACGGCAGTATGCCCAGAGAGATGTGGCGCAAATAATGGGGATTTCACGCTCCTATGTTTCCCGTCTGGAAAAAAGTGCCATTGATAAAATAAGGGAATTTGTGGCAAAATAAAACAAAAATGCCCGTATTTCGGGATAAAAATCCAAAAAAGAAAGCGGGAATTCAAAAAAATATTAAAATCCACTTGTAACTTCGCTTGAAATCTGTTATCATAGCTTTGTATAACACTTGGAGGTATGATAATATGATAAAAAGAATTCTCGCTTTGCTTATGGTTGTTGCCTTTGTGGTGACCATGGCCACCGGCTGTACCAACCGTATAAGCAAGTCCTCGGAAAAGGATAATGACGAAAAGGATAAGCAAACAGTTTCCGTAAACACCGATTGGATTAACCCCAAGCCCATCGAGCACGTTACTCTCGTTGCTATGCAGGCAACCATTCCCGAGGGAACAACTCTTGAAGGCCATAAGGTGGAATTTGAAATTCCCGCAGAGCTGGATACATCCTGGGAACCTTCCGAATATTACAATTATTCCGTAAAATACAGCTTGAACGAACACAAAATGCAGGAGGCAGCTGTAAAAAAGAAGCTGGATCCCATTTATTCCGGTGTTGACGCTACCTACACCTTCCTTCAGACCGGTGATACCGTTTTTCAGGTAGGCGAAAACAAATGGGGAATCATTAAGGATGTAAGAGTGAAGGCCTTGAGTGAAAACGGCTGGATTGACGAAAGCTTCCGTGTTGTTCTTTTCGGACTTGAAGAGGATGATACTTCCGCAACCTCAAAATAATTTAAATTCAAAGAAAAGGACCGTAGCTTGTGGCTACGGTCTTCTCTTTTTGTTAAAATTTAGAAAGGAAACTGTCAAATAACAGGAATTATTAATTCTCGGTGATTACTTCAAACTTGTAGCCAACGCCCCAAACGGTTTTGAGCACCCACTGCTCGGAGGCGCCTTCAAGCTTTTCACGTAAACGCTTGATGTGTACGTCAACGGTACGGCTGTCGCCCAGATAATCGAAGCCCCAAACCTTATCGAGAAGCTGGTCTCTGGTAAATACACGATTGTAATTGGAGGCGAGGAAATATACAAGCTCCAATTCCTTGGGAGGCAGGTCAACAACCTTACCGCATACCTTAAGCTCATATTTCTGAAGTGAAATTTCAAGATTATCAAACTTGATAAGCTCTCCGTCGGAATCGTGCTTTGCATAACGGCGGAGCACTGCCTTGATACGGGCAAAAACCTCTTTCATATCAAGGGGCTTAACAATATAATCGTCTGCTCCCAGTTCCAGACCCAAAACCTTATCAATGGTTTCGCCCTTGGCGGTGATCATGATAATGGGTTTTGAAGAATGCTCACGGATTTCACGGCATATCTGCCAGCCGTCCTTTTTGGGGAGCATAATATCCAAAAGAACCATATCGGGCTCGTACATTCTGAAGGCGGTTACGCCCTCCTGACCGTCGTTAGCAGTACGTACTTCATAGCCCTCCTTTTCGAGATACATCTGAAGTAAATCGCAAATATTCACATCGTCATCGATAACAAGAATCTTGGTTGCCATAAAAGCTCCTTTTTATTCATAAATCAAAATTGAACACAAGTTGTACTCTATGGCTTGATAATACCAAATATTACAAGAAAAGTCAATAGCTTTACAAAAACAAAAGTACATTCATGTTAAATTTTCTGTGAACAAAAATATGAAAATAAATTATATATTGCATATTTGTATGAAATGTATTATACTAAACGGGTATAAGTGGGCTTGCTCGTGCAGGTCCGAAAGGAGTATTATTTATATGAAGCTTGGAATAGTTGGGTTGCCCAATGTGGGCAAGAGTACGCTTTTCAATGCACTGACCAAGGCGGGCGCAGAAAGTGCAAATTACGCCTTCTGTACGATAGACCCCAATGTGGGAATCGTTCCCGTGCCCGATGAAAGATTGGATAGATTAGCGGAAATATATAATCCCAAAAAGCTCACCCGTGCCACTGTTGAATTTGTGGACATTGCAGGCCTTGTAAAGGGCGCCGCTCAGGGTGAGGGCTTGGGAAACAAGTTCCTTTCCCACATAAGGGAAGTGGATGCCATCGTTCACGTTGTACGTTGCTTCGGCGGCAGCAAGATTATCCACGTGGAGGATTCTGTGGATCCTGCCCGTGACGTGGATACCATCAATACAGAGCTTATCCTTTCCGACGTGGAAATGCTGGAAAGACAGATAGACAAGCTTACCAAGCAGGGAAAGGGCGATAAAAGCGCTCTTGTTGATGCAGAGGTCCTCAAAAAGGTTTGCGCACAGCTTATGCAGGGTGTAGCGGCAAGAAATATCGATCTTTCGGAAAGCGAAGCGGAGGTGCTGAAAACGGTTCCCCTGCTTTCCGGCAAGCCGGTTATCTATTGCGCCAATGTTTCGGAGGAGGATCTGGCAAAGGATCCCGAGGAAAACCCCTATTATTGCGCTTTGAAAAAGGCAATAGAGGGCGAAAACGCCGAAATAATCGCAGTTTGTGCCGAAACAGAGGCGGAGCTTGGCGAGCTTGACCCCGAGGAACAGCAGGCATATCTTGATGACCTCGGTGTAACCGAAACCGGTCTTGATAAGCTTATCAAAGCTTCCTATGCATTGCTGGGACTTATTTCCTTCCTTACCGCAGGCGAACCGGAGGTTCGTGCTTGGACCATCAAAAAGGGAACCAAGGCACCCGGCGCCGCAGGCAAAATCCACTCCGACTTCGAGCGTGGCTTTATCCGTGCCGAGGTTGTTCCCTATGAAAAGCTTATCGAAAAGGGTTCTCTTGTGGCCTGTAAGGAAGCCGGCCTTGTTCGTAGCGAGGGTAAGGAATATGTAATGAACGACGGCGACGTTGTTTTGTTCCGTTTCAACGTTTAATTTTAAGAAAGATTTAAATTGAACTTGATAAATTAGTATAAGTATATTATAATATAATATAAATAAACTTTTAAGAGAGGAAACACCATGAAAAAATTTCTTGTTTGTCTTATGGCGATTCTTATGCTCGTGCCCCTTATGGCGGCTTGCGGCGAAGATGAAGCAACCTCCAGCACCTCTGCAGGAGAAGATGCACTGCTTACCACACCTATCAAGGATATGGGCGGCGAAGAATTCCGTGTTCTCTGTCACGACTTTTACAGCTCCATCGTAGATTTTACCGGTGAAGTTCTTTATTCCGAAGAAGATCCTTCCAAGGTTGACGATGCCAAGAAATGGGTTATCGACCAGGTAGAAGCTGCTTACAACTGTAAGATCGACGGCGAAGTTATCGGTGATACCAACGAAAACAACGTTAACTCTATGATAGTTAACCAGGTTCTTTCTACCACCAAGGACTTCCACGTTCTCTTCGATAAGCTCGGCAGAACTGCAAGAAACCTTGTTCCCCAGCACATTATCGACCTTAACTCCGTATCTACTATCGACCTTTCCAAGCCCTGGTGGGACCAGAACGCTGTTGAAGACCTTTCTATCGGCGGTAAGGTTTACTTCACCATGGGTGATATCAATACCTATGATAACAACGGTACTTGGTGCGTGCTTTTCAACAAGAAGCTCGCTGCTAAGTACTTTGCAGAAGAAGACCTCTACAAGCTCGCTTCCGAAGGCAAGTGGACCTATGATAAGTTTGTAGAGCTCTGCACCTCTCAGACAATCACTCACGACAGCAACGGTGATAACGTTCTCGACGAAAAGGATACCTGGGCTTTCGGTACCGAAACCTACAACATCCTCATCCACCTTATCTCCGCAGGTGAAAAGATTGCTCAGAAGGACGAAGACGACCTTCCTTATCTCACTCTCAGCGAATCCACTCAGAAGACCTACAGCATCCTTTCCAAGGTTCTCGATTTCTATAATGACGGCCAGACCGTTATGATCGCAAATAACTACGGCACCAAATACCCCGACAATCCTTGGGGCGAAACCGTACATAAGGCATTTGTAGAGGGCAGAGAGCTCTTCTATATGTGTGGCCTTATCCACGTTGCATCCTTCCGTGAAATGGAAGACGAATTCGGTATCCTTCCCGTTCCCAAGTTTGATGAATCTCAGGACAGATACTATCACTCCGTTTCCACCGACAACTGCACCGTTATGAGCATCCCCGCTTCCTTCTCCGAGGAAGAAGCCGAGGATATCGGTCTTATCTTGTCTGCATTGAGTGAACTTTCTATGAAGAAGGTTACTCCCGAATATTACGAAGTACAGCTCAAGACTCGTTATGCCCGTGATAACGAATCCGAAGAAATGCTCGACATCATCTTCGGTACCCGTACCTTTGACCTTGGTGCGACCTATGACTGGGGCGGAATGCTTTGGACATACTGCTCTCTCAGCACCAATTTCCAGAGCCGCTTTGAAAGCGTTCTCGATAAGGCAGAAAACGAGCTTAATGATAAAGTAGGCGACCTGTTGGGTTAAGCTTCCTTATTTCCGTGAAATGAAATGGGGCCTTTGTGCCCCATTTCTCTAATAATAAAAGAAAGGTGACGAACAAATGAAATTGCAGAAAAGAATTCTCACAGCGGTTCTTGCATTGATTATGATGCTTCCGTTGTTCCTTATTTCCGCATCCGCCGCCGATAAAAAGATTACCCGTCAGGCAAGCGCCGTAAACGATGTTCGCGGCGAGGGTATGCTTATTATCTATACTCCCGATTTTGGTCCCAGAACCAACACAAACCCCTATGGCTTCGAGGCAGTTATTGAGAACAACCGTGTGATTTCTCTCAATAAATATAACAGCAAAATTCCCGAAAACGGTTTTGTTATTTCCGGTCATGATGCCAATAACGGCAATGCCGAAATGGATATGGGTAAATGGATTCAGGCAAACGTTCAGGTGGGCGATTATGTTTATTTCAACCCCGCCAACGTTATTACCGTATCCTCCGTTGAGCTGGCAGAGCAGGCATTTTACGACATCACTATGAAGTATGATGCGATAAACGGCCCCCGTTATGCCGATACCGTTGTTATTTATGACAAGAAGGGTACCCGTACCGGAACCAATGAATGGGGCTACGAAATTACCGTTACCGGCGGTATCGTTACCGCATTGGGCGGCTATGACAGCTTGATTCCCAATGTTGCAAACAGCTTTGTTGTTTCTGCGCATGGCGTAGCCAACGTTCAGTGGCTTCAGCGCAATGTTCTTATAGGTATGGGCGTTACCTACAAGGATAATGTGATCACCTTCTCTTACAACGACCAGTCCGAGCTTAAGGGCCTGGAGGTTCGTTTGAATACTCTTAAGAGCGATTATAATGCCGCTATTAAGAGATACGACAATTTCGATTTTGCTACCGTAAAGTCCGAGCTGGACGCTATGGAAAAGCTTTACAATCAAACTAAAGCCGATTACAGCAGCGGAAAAATAGGTGTTTCCGAGCTTGTTGCCGCAGGTGAAAAGTTCACCGAAAGCGAAGAAAAGGTTTCGGTTCTTATGTGCGAAAGCAAAACCGTGGAATACCGCGGTGTTTGGATAAGACCTACCCAGACCTCCGCAAGACAGGTTGAAAAGATGGTTCAGGAGTTGTATGACAACGGCATCAACACCATTTGTATCGAAACCATTTACGACAGTACCACAATTATGCCTATGCCGGAGGACTGCCTCTTTGAGTGCAACCCCAAGTTTGATCATTTTGATATGCTTGAGGCATATATTGAAGAATGCCACGAAAGAGATATGGAGCTTCACCTCTGGCTTCCCATCTTCTATGTAGGCGACTATTACGGCACCAATGTTGAACGTTCCGTTGCTACCAAGAAGCCCGAATGGCTCTCTGTTTCCAACACCGGCAAATATTCCTATCAGCTTCTTCCCAAGGGCACCGAGGGCGCAGGCCTTATGATGCTCGACCCTGCAAACCCCGAGGCATGCGATTACCTCTTGGGCGTTTACAAGTATATTCTTGAAAAGTACGATGTTGACGGCATTCAGCTCGACTACATCCGTTATTATACCCGTTCTGCCGACGGCCTTTTCGATATGGGCTACAACAAGCACATCGTAGATGCCTTCAAGGCAAAATATAAGGTTGAACCCAAGGCAGACCCCAACCACAGCTACTGGAACAAGTGGGTACAGTTCCGTTGCGATTATGTTACCGCATTTGTTGAACGTATGAGAAAATTAGTGGATGACGTTGCTCCCGATGTTCTTATCGGCGCAGACGTTGGTCCCGATGCGGCAGAAACCAGAGCTTATAACTATCAGGATTTCTATACCTGGCTTGACAAGGGCTGGCTGGATATTCTGTTCCCCATGTCCTACGGCTATGGCTATGAAGCTCAGATTGCAGAACAGATCAAGAAGTGCGGCGATGACGCCTTTATAGCAGTAGGTCTGGGTATCTTTATGGAAGAGCTGAAGGCCAACGATATGAAGGTTCAGGCAATGTACAACAATTCTGTTTATGCCAACGGCTCGGTTTATTTCGAGGCAACCGCATATCTCAATAAGAACACCGGCAAGCACCTGCTTGAAAGTGTTTACAGAAATAAGGCAATTACTCCTTCCTATGATATTGTAGCGGCCGCAAAGGCGCAGGTTGAGTTTGCAAAGGACAGAATTAACAGTGTAATTCTTCCCTTGGATGCTGTAAGTGAAGACGGCGCTGCAATGATTATCTCTGCTTTGGATGCAATTTCCGCTTCCTTTACCGCAGAGGGCTACGACAAGACCTTGGTTGAAAATCTTCCTACTGTTATCGGTCAGTCCAACATTATGTCCGATGCGGGCACCAGAATCATCAATGATGTTAATCTTGCAATCAAGGGTTACAGCGTTCGACTCAAGAATACAAATGTAAGCGGTGACCTTCCCGATGTTTCCGATGTTGTATCCGGTGTAGAGTCCGATATCGAAAACAATAGCGATACCACTTCCTCCGCCGGAACCGATACTACCGGTTCTTCTGCGGCAGACAATAGTGCAGACGATAGCGACAGCAGCAATACTGTAATGATTATTTGCATTATCGTTCTTGTGGTTGCAGTAGTTGCAGGTGCAGTTGTAATCGTAGTTGTTAAGAAAAAGGGTAAATAATATGCTTAAAAGAATACTGGCCTTTTTGATACTTTCGGTTTTAATATTCTCTTGCATTCCCTTTTCCGCATCTGCAGATGTAACCCTTACACAGACAGTAAGCGGCTTCAACACACAGCGTTCCGCCAACAGTCTTATCATTTATACCCGAGGCGGCAGTTCCACCGGTACAAATATGTACGGCTATGAGGTTGTAGTTACCAATGGTATAGTTACCGCACTCGGCGGTAATAACAACCAAATTCCTACTTCCAGCGGTTCCTCCTACAGCTTTGTTGTTTCCGGCCACGGTACTATGGCTACCTGGCTTCAGGAAAACATTGTTTTGGGTATGAAGGCATCCTATCAAATGTATAACTACAAGGTTACCTTTGTTTTGGATTCTCAGAGCAACCGTTATATTATCGATGCGGCAAGAACCAATGCGGTTAACGCAAAGGAATATGCGGCAAAAGCGTTCCTTGTATATGACCAGAATGCAGACAGTCGTTTTGAAGCCGCAGAGAGCGCATACAATTCTCTCGGCTCTGAAATTACAGAAGCAACCGCTTTGGCTTTATCTGCAGAATATAATGCTGTCGCAGATCTCTATGCAGAACGCGAGGTTGCAGAATACCGTGGCTTGTGGCTCCGTCCCAAGCAGACCTCTGCTGCCGAAGTAGAGCTCTATGTAAAGAATTGCTATCTCAATGGCATTAACCTTATTTGTATAGAAACAATGTATAATGCCACAATGATATGCCCTATGCCCTCCGATAGTCTTTTTGAACACAATCCTACTTTTAATGGCTTTGATGTTCTGGGTGCATTTGTAAATGCCTGTCACAGATACGGTATAGAGCTTCACTGCTGGATGCCCGTTTTCTATTCCAGTATGAGCAGCGATGCCAACTATACCCGCAGTCCTGCATATAAGAGACCCGATTGGCAGTTGAAGACCAATAACGGTTCTTCACTTTACAAAGATGAAACCAGCGGTATGGTATTCCTCAATCCCGCATTGGATGAAGTACAGGACTTCCTTATAGAAACCTATACTTACATATTGAATACCTATGATATAGACGGTTTCCAGCTGGACTATATCCGCTACCGTGACCGTACCTCCTATGATGACTACGGCTACGACAGCGAAACTATTTCGATGTTCAAATCGATGTATCCTTCCTACAGAAACTACAATATCACTTATAGCACCTTTGCAAGCTATTGGAACGATTGGGTAGCTTTCCGTGTGGGCAAGGTAACCGAATTTGTAGAAAAAATGCGCAATCTTATCGATACCGTTGCGCCCGATGTAGTGCTTAGCGCAGACGTTGGACCTCAGATAAGCTCCAGCTATTCCTCCTTGTATCAGGATACCGCTACTTGGTTGAATAAGGGTTGGCTTGATATGGTTCACCCTATGGCATACAGTGATAGCTGTGCCGATTATGTAGAGCCCTTCTTCAATTATGTTGATGACGGCTGTCTGGTTGTTCCCGGTCTTGGTACCTTTATGGACGAATTCGATGCAAACTCTATGTTAAATCACACCAATCAGATGGCTGACATCGGTTGTGATGGTGTAATCTTCTTCGAATCCGAAACCTTTATTTCAAAGAAGGTTGGCGAGCTTCTTACCAAAACTCTTTATACCGAGCAGTCTCTTGCGCCCGCTCTTAATAATGCAAATACGATAATTGCTGTTTTGGAAAGAATGGCAGCCCGTCTTGACAGAGCTTACGATAGCAACGCAATTACTTGGCAGCAATGCAATGATGTAACCTGGTCTATTAATCAGGCCCGTGATTTTACAAAGACCAATGCCAAAGCGGCTGCACAGCAGCTCAAGTATCTTATCGATGATGTCAATATACACGTGCCTGCAGGCGAGTTGAGAGACCGTCTTGTTATAGATGCTAAAAACGCTTATGCGGCGGCACTTCGTGACCAGGGTATAGATGTTCCCGAGGAAAGAGTTGTTATCGACAACACCATTCCCGACGATGCAAAGGATGTAGCACAGCTTACCATCGATAAGATTAATGGTAAGATTAACGGCGAAGATACCTCTCTTATTATCGGCGGTAATAACGGCGCTTATAATCTCAGATATGCATATCTTATGCTCTTGCAGCCCGTTGTCGGCAAGCAAAATGTGTATGAATTGGTTGCGTCCCGTATTAATACAGGCAACGAAGGAACCTTCAGTATTCCTGTAACCGATAATATGCTTATCTTTGCAGTACATTCCGACGATGCCGGCTCGGGTGCGGCTCGTAAGAAACTTGCTCGCAGCTTTGCAGTGGGCAGTCAGTTCGTGCTTTACGGCGTGGATCTTGAAAATGCTTGCTTTACAAGCTTGAACTCTATGTTCTATGAGTATATTCCCTCCGAAGATCCTACTCCCGATCCTGATCCCGATCCCGATCCCGAATACCAATTGGGCGATGTTAATGCAGATGGCGCGGTAGATATTTTCGATTACCTTACGATTAAGAGCGCCGCTCTTGATTTGGTAATCCTTACCGATGAAGAATTTATTCGTGCAGACGTTAACGAAGACGACAGCGTGGATGTTTTTGACTATCTTATGGTAAAAACCATTTGTATCGAAAGCGGAACCTGATAGGTTAACTGAACAACAAAAAAAGAACGGAAAAGCTCCGTTCTTTTTTGTTTTAATAGTTTGGTTTATTCTCTTTTTTATGCACCGTAATCATTCTTTTGAGCTCGGTTACGGCAGTACCCAAGCTGCCGATTTGGTCAATAATTCCGTATTTTACCGCTTCGGCGCCGTCAATTACAGTTCCGATGTCGGTAGTCATATCATCGGTGGCGGTCATCAGCCGTCTGACTGTTTCGCTGTCTGCCTGTGAATTGCGGACGATAAATTCTATAATACGGTCCTGCATCTTTGATAGGTTTGCAAAGGTCTGGGGCACACCTATTACCAAGCCGTTCAATCTTACCGGGTGCAAGGTCATTGTTGCACTGGGCACAATGAAGGATTTTTTTGCCGATACCGCAAGGGGTACACCTATGGAGTGGCCGCCACCCAAAACCAAGGAAACCGTGGGCTTTGTCATTCCTGCCACCAGCTCGGCAATGGCAAGACCTGCCTCCACATCTCCTCCGATTGTATTTAAAAGCAAAAGCAGACCGTCGATATCATCACATTCCTCCACCGCCACCAAGCTGGGGATGCATTGCTCGTATTTTGTGGATTTTGTTTGGGGCGAAGCGGCAAAATGCCCCTCCACCTGCCCTGCGATTATTATGGAATGAATACGAAAGCCATTCCCCTCGGTGGTAATTCCCTCGTTGTATTCTTTGCTTTCCTCTGTGGGTTGTTGCTCTTCCTTTTCTGTTTCATCGTAGTTCATTTTTTCATTCCTCCAAAGCTATTTATTTGTAAAAACTCCTTTGTTTATACTTAAAACAGGGTTTGTGGAATAAAAAATCTCACCACCGCCGATAATAACCAAAAAGAAACAATCAGAGGTTATTATGGCATTTGTTCTCGAAAGAAAATTGGAAACCGCCTTTAAAGGCATTAAAAACCGCCTTTCCAACAAGGAAACCTCCCCGTGGATAAAGGATAATTTTTATATCATACGCAGATTTTATATCGGTGCCCGTAAATCCAAAAGGAATTTTAAGTATGCAGAGCTTTACAACCTTTTGGAGGAATATTGCTACCGCTGTGATTACGATATTCGTGTGCCCGAGCTCATTAAGTATTTAAGAGAATCCAATGAGTCCTTCTCCTACCGTCAATTGAGTGCTTTTCCTCAATTGCTCGGACTTTGCGCTCTTAACGGTATATATGAGTCTGCCCAAGCAGGCGAGGAGGATATGATAGGCAATTGTGTAAAGCTGCTTATTTCTCTGTCGGACCCTGAATACAATACTATATTGCCCTCGCTTTGGGAGATAGAAGGAATATTAAAGGAAGAAGAGCCCCAATATGATAATTTCAGCGAGGAAACCAAGGGGCAATACCGCTTTTTGTTGGCTGATTATGCAGAAAAACGAAGGATAACCGAGCTTTCGGCCACAAAAGAGCTGTGCAAAGAGGCGAAGGCAAAAAACGTTCCCTTGGGCACACTTCTTTTTGCTGCGGAGAAAAAGTATTCTTTTCTTTGGCTTGGTACTGTGTTTGTTCTTTCTGCTTTGTTTGTATGGTTTGCTTTTTCGTCCATCGGAATGATTGCCTTGTTGACGGCGGTGCCCCTTGTGGCTGCGGCAATCTCCTTGGCAGATATATTCCTTTCTGCCATAACTCCCGTGTTTAAGCCGCCCCGTATGGAGCTCGAAAAAATTCCTTCGGAGGGCAAAACTCTTGTAACCATTGCCGCTCTTTTAAATGGCAGTAAGGGTGACAAGGAGGTTTTTGACTCCCTCGAACGGTTCTACTTTATGAACCCCGACGAAAACATTTATTTCTGTCTGCTTGCCGACCTGCCCGATTCGACCATGCAGTTCCGCTTGGAGGATGGTGAAATACTGAATAACGCCTACCGAAAAATAGATGAGCTGAATAACCTTTACGGCAACCGCTTTTGTATCTTTCTGAGAGAAAGGGTGCTGAATAAAAGCGAAGGCAATTACGGCGGCTGGGAAAGAAAGCGGGGCGCTGTCTGTGAGCTTGTTTCCCACATAATAAAGGGCGATAAAAGCGAATATTACGGCGGAGAGTTTATAAGGGATATCAAATACCTGCTCACGCTGGATTCGGATACAAATCTTTCGGTGGGCAGTGTGAGGGAGCTTATTTCGGTTGCCCTTCATCCCGTAAACCAACCCCATATCGAAGAGGGACGTGTGGTGCGTGGCTACGGTATCATTCAGCCCACCATCCGCACCGAGCTTTCAAGTGCCTACCGTAGCGGCTTTTCCCGCCTTATTACAGGTCTGGGTGGCACGGATATTTATGCAAATGCCGCCTTTCAGCGCTCTCAAAATCTGTTTGGAAGCGGTAGCTTTTGCGGAAAAGGTCTTATAAATGCAGAGCTTTGTTATCAATTGGTTTGTTCCGTCACTCCCGAAGGAATTGTTTTAAGCCACGATGCCGTGGAGGGTGCATTGATGTCCACGCTCAGTGCATCGGATATAACCTTAACCGACTCCACTCCCGGTAATGCGGTTTCCTTTTTTAAACGAGAGCACCGTTGGTTGCGGGGCGATTTTCAAAATCTTTGGTTTTTGAAAAGTAACAAGCTGCAAGGGTTTTCAAAGCTTCGCCTTTTTGCCGCCGTTTGCAGGCATATAGTGCCTCTTTTTGCCTTTTTTGCGCTTACTGCGGGTGCATTTATGGCAGAAACAAGAGGACTTGTCCTTTTTATTCTTGCTTTTTCACACCTTTTGCTTCCCTGGGCGGTGGCAATGGTGCGCGGTCTGTTTTCGGGCAAGCCCTTTGCCGTGGTGCGATTTTTCTCCCACGCCTACACCCTTTTTGCTCAGGGCTTCTTCAGATTGCTTTTCGAGATAACCTCCACCGCAAGAAGGGCCGCAATTGTGGTTCATGCCTATTCTCTGTCTGCGGTAAGATTGGTAACCCGCAAGAAAACCCTGCAATGGACGACGGCGGCGCAGGCCGAGAAAAACTCCTCCTCGCTGGGGAAATATGTAATGGATGGTTGGTTTTCGGTGCTTTCCGGCTTGGCGTTGCTTGTTTTTGCATTGCCTCCCTTTGTAAAATTGGCGGGATTATTGTTCTTTATATATCCGTTGGCATCTGCCGTGCTTGCACGTCCTCTGGACAGCGGTGCCGAGGTGCGTCCCCGAGTTGAAGAAGAGCAGAAGAAGCTTTTATATGCTCACGCCTCCGATATGTTCCGCTTTTATTATGAAAACGTGGACGAAGAAACAAACAACCTGCCTCCCGACAATATACAGCTGTCCCCCGTAAACAGCGTGGCCCTTCGCACCTCACCCACCAATATTGGGTTTTATCTTATATCTCTGCTGGGTGCCTATGATTTGGAAATGATTGACAGGGAGAGCTTTATCCGTCGTTTGGAGCAATGCCTTGCTTCTGTGGAAAAGCTGAAAAAATACAAGGGCAACCTGTATAATTGGTATGACATCACCGATTTGTCACCGCTGAGCAGTTATGTTTCCACCGTGGACAGCGGTAACTTTGTGGTAATGCTGTTAACACTGAAGGAGGGGCTTTATGACCTTTCGGAGGAGGATCTGCGCTTTTCGCAGTTGGCGGAAAAATGCCAAAGAATAATAGATAATACCGACATTGCGCCCTTATACGACAAAGCTAAAGATTTGTTTTATATCGGCATAAATGCCACCGACGGCACCCCCGACAAAAGCCATTACGACCTTTTGATGAGCGAATGCCGCCTGCTTTCTTACTATGCTGTTGCATCCTCCCTTGTTCCGAAAAAGCATTGGCAGACCTTGGGGCGCACCGTAACTCACAAGGGTGGCTATATGGGTATGATGAGCTGGTCGGGTACCGCCTTTGAATATTTTATGCCACAGCTGTTTATGCCCCTTTACAAAAATTCCTTTATATACGAAAGCGTTGCCTTTTCTTTAATGGTGCAGAGATGGGAAAACCGAATATGGGGTGTAAGCGAAAGCGGATACTATGCCTTCGACAGCGATATGAATTACCAATACAAGGCCAACGGCTTGCAAGCTCTTGCTCTTAGGCGTATTGCCGATGACGAAAGCATTATTTCCCCCTATTCCACCTATCTTTCCCTTTGTGTTTCGTCAGTCCGTGCCATAAAGAATCTGGAAAATCTGGAAAAACACGGAATGTACGGTAAATACGGTCTTTACGAGGCGCTGGACCTCAACAATAAAAGCGGCATTGCGGTAAAAAGCTATATGGCCCATCACGTGGGAATGAGCATTATTGCCACGGTAAATGCTTTGAAGGACAATATTTTTGTAAAACGCTTTATGCAGGACAAAAGGATGCTTTCCGCGGGTGAATTGTTACGGGAAAAAATACCGTTGGATGCCTGTGTTTTCGGTGACCGTGAAAGGGAAGGGATACCGTCTCAAAAGAAAAACTCCGCCCGAAAATCCACCCATACCCCTGACCTTCAGCAACCCAAAACGGCATTGCTTTCAAGAGGTAATTTGTCTTTGCAAATCTCCGATATAGGTCATATCGGTATGAAATACGGCACTCGCCTTTTGGCAAACACTTTTTTCGACTGCTCCTCTCTTCGATTTACTCCTGCCGTGGTATTTTCCAGGGGTGGCAGACATTTCGGCTGTGCGCCTCTCTACCGCACAAGCGAAAATTACGGCTTTCAGCAGGGCGACGGATTTGTTTCCCATATAGCGTCGGGCAGGGATTTTTCGGGCTGTGTACGATACAGCTTGGCAAAAAATTCCGAGTGTGTTATTATAAGCACCCGTGCGGAGAATTTAAAAAAATACGACATCACCCTTTCAATGGAGCCGGTGCTGAGGGATGAAAAGGGTTATCGCTCCCATATATCCTTTTCCCGACTTTTTATAGAAAGCGAATATGACAAAAAGAAGAAAATACTGTATTTCCACCGCAGAAGTGGTTCTGACGGCCACCATATTTTCACCCTTGCCGTGGCAACGGGGAATAAGGATATGCAGATTTCTTTTCTTGCAGACGGCAGCGAAATCCCGTCGGGAAATGTGGCTTCTCCCATATCTCTGGCAGGTGTAAGCACCAACAATAAGGACGGGGCCTGCATTTCACCGCTCTGCCTTTTTCGTGCCAACGATGCCGATGGCGGCAGAGCGACCTTTATAATTACCTGCGGAGAAAACAAGCAGGTTTGTGAGAAAAATATTGCGCTCTCCCGTAACGAAAGGGAGGATTATCCC